>JANOVW010000266.1:0-9452 GCA_031417575.1 Rhodoferax sp.
TTGGCCGCCTGCACGACGATTTTTCGCAGCGCGGCGTGAAGCTTATTGCCCTGTCGAGCGACCCGCAAGACCGTGCCCGTGCCATGGCTGACAAAATCAAGGCACCGGGCCTGCGGTTTGGTTATGGGCTTGAACTGGCCAATGCGCGTGAATGGGGCCTTTACGTTTCTACCAGCCGTGGCACCACGTCGGTTGGCATCGAAGAGCCGGCACTTTTCGCCGAACCTGGCGTATTTATCGTGCGTCCGGATGCCACCTTGTATTACGCCGCCTGGCAAACCATGCCTTTTGCTCGTCCGCATTTTGACGAACTGCTGGCAGCGATTGACTTTGCGATTGCCAAAGACTACCCGGCACGTGGTGAATACACGGGCCCCGTTTGAGTTTATCGGTCGGGGCAATCAAACTCTATCGCTATCGCCTAACTAGTTGCAGCGTGTTTGCCGGGTTGCCACCCTTTTGCGCCCACCACTTTTTGGGCCACGGCGATAGCGGGTGCCTCCAGCGGCGTAGCCATGGTGTCGTTCCAGCGGTTCAAAAAGGCGAACATGGCCACCACAGCGAGAATTTCAACAGTTTCACCTTCAGACCAATGCTGTTGTAGCTGGGCAAATTGCGCATCGGTTACGGCGTTGGGCTGGCTTGCAGCGGCCAGGGCGAAATCAAGCGCCAGGCGTTCACGTTCACTGTAGTGCGGGCTGGTGGCATACGTCCAGATATCGGTCATTTTGGCTTCGCTCACGCCAAAATTTTGCGCCCCGAGCAAGGTGTGCGCCTGGCAATACAGGCACCCCGACACCTTGCTCACCACATGGCCGATGAGCCGCCGAAAACCCAGTTCGACATCCCCCGCCGGGTCCATCACTGCCGCGTTGAGTTGCGCAAAGGCCTGCACCAGCTTGGGTTTGCGTTGCATGGTGAGCACGCTGTTGGGGGTAAAGCCCAGGGTACCCAAAAAGAAATCAAAATGGCTTTTAAGCTCAGGCGTAGAACTGCTTGGTAATGGTTTTAAACGTGACATTGTATTAAATATAAAATTAATTACTATGATTAAGGTAGCATATTGTGCAATTTTTAATTCAACAATATGCTTTTTTTACAAAAAATTAAAACAAAGAATAGTTATTGTTATTCAATCGTGCAGCACGTTGCGGCAACGGTGCCGGTCCGCCGGTCATCAAAGCGGCATCCATGCTGCGCATCAAGCCGCGGGCTTCATCTGGCGTAGCGTTCAGCCAGGTCAGATGATCGTTCGCTGCAATGATGACCGGCATGCGTTTTTCGTCGCCCGGGCGGTGCAAACGGCCGCACAAGGCATGGCCGTCGGCGTTCACCGTGAGCAGCGCAAAGCTGGTGATTAATTCGCCGCTGGCCTGGTCTTGCCAGCGTTCCCACAAGGCGGCACAGGTGAAGGGCTCACCGCTTTGCAGGGCGATGCGCCAACGTACCGATCTGCCGCCGTTTTGTTGGGCATCTTCCCAATTCGGATCGAAATAACTCTCCATGGGTACCAGCGCAAACTGACGGGCCTTCCAGGCACTGCGAAAGCTTGGCTTTTCAGCGACCGTTTCAGAGCGCGCGTTATAGGTGCCTTTGGCAATGCTGCCGGCATGGGCCGCGTCACGGCACCAACCGGGGATCAGGCCAAAACGGGCGACTTCAAGGCGCAACGCATCACTGGCTACTGAAGGCGCGTTGGACGCAGGGGCAGCATCGGGGCGCAGCACGATGGGCGACACATAACCCGGGAAGACTTCAAGTGGCCACTCGTTCGGCGGCAAATGCGCCACACCCAACCGCGCCGCCTTCAGCCGGTCACGCGAAGTGGGGGTGTAGTTGGTGCACATGGGGCACTACCCAGCGTTCGGCGGCAAAACGATCAGATGGGGCGGGTGAGGTACATGCCTTCGCGGCCAATGATGGCACTGCGTGCCGGCATCATGATGGTGCAATCGTCACAAGGGGCACGCACCTCAAGTGCACCGTCTGTGGCGATCAGTTCGCCCTTGCCAAACACTTCAAATCCGACAAGAGGCCGCACGGTGGCGAAATCGGTGGTCTGGATGACATGGGTGTGCAGCAGTTCGAGCCGCTGGGCAGGGGCCCGCGGTGCAACGTCTGCGGGCTTGCCGATCAGCCCAA
This sequence comes from Rhodoferax sp., assembly GCA_031417575.1. Taxonomy (GTDB): domain Bacteria; phylum Pseudomonadota; class Gammaproteobacteria; order Burkholderiales; family Burkholderiaceae_C; genus JANYCG01. The sequence continues at coordinate 2,143 of JANOVW010000266.1, forward strand.
AATGGGCCAAAAACCCCAAGGTGACGTCGGTAGCCAAATCAGCACTGGCTTGCTTGAAGTGCTGGCCACACTCCACCACCATCGCGCTCACACCGGGCGTTTGCGGCAAACCCTGGCGGCCAAATTGCATCAGCGGCGCACCCGAAGTCATGCCACCACCGGGCATCACCATGTGCACGGCCGGGCGCCCTACTGCCAGGGCTACTTCGGCGTTGCGCTCAAACCCCTGGTAAACCCAAAATGGCACCACATCTTGGCTGGTGGAGTGAATATCCAGAATATGGTCTGCAGCCTCTACCACCGGGCGCATGGCCCTGGCGCGGCGCAGCTCGGGGCTGTCTTGTTCCCCGTCGAGCCATTCGGGTGACCAAATGCGGTTGAAGTTGTGCACGATGAGGCGGCTCTCAAACGGCTGCGCCGGGTCGAAGGTTTGGTAGGCCTCGACATTTGAAAAGCTGACGGTGAGTGTGCCCTTGAGGGGCCGAACCCCTGAATCGAGCAAATGACAGGCGGCCACCATGCCGCAAAATTCGTTGCCGTGCGTCAGCGCGTTGATGAGCACGTGCGGGCCGGGGCGACCCGATTCAAAGCGGTGGACGTAATCAACCCCCACATTGCCCGCTTGGTAGGCCGACAAATCACGCGGCAGCACTTCGAATTCAGCCATACAACGATTCCTTGTTCAAAGGGCCGCGGCGCAAAGCCGGCTTTATCGACTTTGAGCGAGCACCTTCAGTACATTTGCCACATTGCGACGGGCTGGAGCAGCCTGCGTGAAACCCTGACGCATGAAACCGGGAAATCAGGCCGGGCCGCGCCCTGCAATGTGGCGGAACATGATGCGGCCCTTGGAGAGATCATAGGGCGACATTTCAAGCGTGACATCATCACCCGCGATAATGCGGATGTGGTTTTTTTTCAGCTTGCCGCCTGCATAGGCAACCAGCACATGGCCGTTGTCCAGCGTGACACGGTAACGTGAGTCGGGCAAGACTTCGTTCACCTTGCCGCGCATTTCAATCAGTTCTTCCTTGGCCATTCAGTCTCGATTCACAAAACCGCTGATTATACGGCGCGGCTCACTTTTTCGACTTTTTCTTTGGTTTTTGCGCAGCTTTCAACGCAGTTTTCAGCGCCTCGTCGGCCACACTTTGCGCCAGCCAGGCTCCGAATTCGGCGGGGGTTTCAAGGGTAATACGGCCCAGAATGCCGGTACGGAAGTCTTGAATCACGATTTCTGCGGCCTTTTGCAGGTCAACCCGCTGGCCCGACCGCAACGCCACCCGTTTGGCCGCCACCGCGCCAAGCAGGTCTTCATCATGCAATGCCGCCAGACTGCTGGGGCCTGCCGGGGTTGCAGCCAGGGCTTCGTCGAGTTTGTAGCGGGCCATCAGCAGTTGCGAATAATGGGTTTTCAGATAACCCAGCAGTGCCAGCGCGACATCGTCATCTTCGTAAGCGTTGCGGCCAATGCCGCCACTGGCAGCCAGGTTGTAACCGCTTTGCGCGATGGCGATTTTGGGCCACAAGACACCCGGCGTGTCGAACAGGTAAAAACCGTCTTCCAGCACGATGCGCTGCGTGATGCGGGTGATGCCGGCAATGTCGCCGGTTTTCACCGCGCGGCGGGCGGTGAGCGTATTGATGAGGGTGGATTTACCCACATTGGGTATGCCGCAAATCAGTACCCGCATGGGTTTGCTCATGGCCCCCCGCGTGGGCGCCAAGGCGCGGCAGGCGCGCGTGATGTGCGAGAGCGGCGCGCTCACGCTGGCATCCAGGCCAAACGCCTGGGTACTGGGTTGGGCGTTGTAATGAGCCAGCCAGGCGGCGGTTTGGGCGGCATCGGCCAGATCCTGCTTGTTGAGGATTTTCAGTGCTGGTTTGCCCATGGTAAGTGCCGCCAGCATGGGGTTGGCGCTGGAACCCGGCAACCGCGCGTCCAGCAGTTCGATGACGACATCAATCTCTTTGATACGCTCGGCAATTGCCTTGCGCGTCAAGTGCATATGCCCCGGGAACCACTGGATTGATGTGCTCATAAATTTATTTTGCGGGCGAATTGCAGCGTTGCGCGGTGCTCGCAATCCTCATGCACAGCAAGTGCATTCCGGTTGCTGCGCTCCGGGCGCCTCGCACTTCATCCCGCAAAACCAAATTTCTGAGCCCATCAATCTTTCTCATCCAAAAATTATTCAGGCGAATTCAGGGTTCCGCGCAGCAGGGCGGGCAGCAAATCGCCATCCATTCGGAAGGCGCTGGCCTGGGGATGGCCACCGCCACCCATGGTTTGTGCCAACGGGATGCAGTCAAAGTTTTTCTGCGAGCGCAGGCCAACCTTGATGGCGCCGGTTTTATGCACTGTCCAGATCAACGCAAAGCTGCCACTTTTGGCGCTGAGCACATTACCCAACAGACTGTGAAAAACATTGGGCGCGTTGACCATTAGACCCTTGATGCCGTTGAAGGTGACTTCCCGCGCGCTTTCGGCGATGCCTTCGGCCAAGCGGTTGAACTTGTCGTCCATGGCCTGGCCGCGCGCCAGGTAGGCTTCGAGTTGGGCGCCTGCAAACGAGGCAATCTCGGCCCAGCGCGTGAAGTCTTTGTCTTCCATGTCCAGCGCGGCCAAAAACGAGGCGCTTTGCGGGTAGAGCCAGACCCACAGGTCGCGGTCTTCAACGTAACGGATCAAATCAGGCAAGGCGCGCTCGGGCTGGAAGTATTCCCACGCCAACCGCGCACCCGATTTTTTCAGGTCGAAATGCAGCGTGCCGCAACGGCAGTTAAAACCGCTCAGGTTTTCAGCCGCGCTTTTGTGATGGTCCAGCAGAATCAGCCGCGCCGCGCGCGCGTCAATTTCCGTCAGTATTTCTGCACTGAAGGAGAAATCCAAAATGAAAACAGCGCGGCCCCTGACATCGGGCAAGTCTGCAATGGAGGCGATATCGCCATGGTCCGCGGCCAAAAATTCGGCCTGTCCTTTGTAAAAAAACCAGGCGGCCAGCGCAGCCGCAAAACCGTCCGGGCAACCACCGCCGTGGTAGATGACCAAAGGTTTCGGATCGTTCAATTGGGGGCCTGCGATCAGGCTCAGGGGCAAAATGCTCATCAGTATGTAGTATGTATTCCGTCGGGCCAACGCTGGGTTTGGCCGTTCGCCTGTGCAGGCTTGTTGGTAGAGAGAGGTTCCCTGAACCGGGCAGTTTAGCTGTGTCTGCCTGTGTGCCCCGGGTCGCCCTCGTCACCCCACGCAAAACCAACCCAACTACCACCACCCCCAAAAGCAGCGCAACATCCAGGGCGGATGCGGGAGGTCAAGGCGGAACCGCGCTCGCCGTTTCCGCAAGGCGAACAGCGCTTCAAACGCGGTGGGGGACACGTACGCAGCCGCCTTGGGTGTTGCGCTGCTGCTCCTCGCGAAGGACGAAGGGCGAAGGGCGAATGTAAACGGCCCTGGACCCGGACCCAAATACCGCACTAGAGACACAGCTCTAGGAAAAAGCCGGGATTTAGGGTGTCGCTACTACGACAACTGCCCAAAATCGACCCATCCAAACTTTATTCACTGAAACAGGAACCCACTATGACCCAACAAAACCTTGCCACCGTCGCTACCGATTTGATTGAATGCTATGGCAACACTGCCAAGAACGTCATCAGCGCTTACCGCGTGGGCAATGAACGCGCGGTCACCCTGGTGGAGAAACGCTGGCAAGCTGCCGTGATGGGTTCAGGCAAGCGCCTGTCGCAGGAAGTGCGCAGCAACGCGCTGTCGGCCCAGAAGAAGCTCGGCGCTTATTACATCAAGGGCATTGAATTCACCACCCAAGGTGCAGACACAGCCGTGAGCAAAGCCGTTGAACTGGCCGCCAAAGGCGTGCAACAAGTTGCTGCCAATGCCAGCAAGTTTGAAAAGGCTACGGGTAACACCACGCTGAACAAAATTGCTGTGGCCGCTGTTCCAGCTGCCATTGCCGTCAGCAAAGTTGCAGGCCAGGTCGAGAAAAAAACCAGCTTGTGGGTAAAGGTTGCAGCGGGCACCACGCCGAAAAAACCAGCGGCAAAACGCCGTGCAGCCAAAGCTGCCTGAGCACACCAAGCCGCCGACGCGGCTTGAACGTTGTTGGCCCGATTCTTAAAACCTCTGGGCGGATGGACATTAATCCATCCGCCCAGAGGTTTTTTTATGGGTTTCGCCTCAAGCGCACCCAGCCCGGCACGACCTGCAATATTATTTTTTAACTAAATAAAACTGTACTAAATAAATTAATTTATACAAATTAATCATACTTGTTATGAATAATATAGCTTATTGTGCAATTGTTTATTTAAAAATTGGCCTTAATTTACCAAGACAAATACAATAATTAATTATTATCTTCCTGCAGCCGCCATGGCCTTGCCCATTTCATTGCTGCCTTGGGCTGCACCACTTTGTGGAACCTGGTCACCAGCGCGGGCTGTTACATCGCTGAGTCTTTCCAGCAGGCGTTCGGGCGTTTGGGCATCATGGCCCAGCCAGACACCCTGGGTGAGCGTGATGTGAGCGGCTTCAAAGGTGCCTGCGCCGGCACACAAAATGGCACGGCTCGGCGCTTCACGGCTGGCCATCACCAATACGGCGGGCGTTACAGCTTCGGGCTGCAAAGCCTTCAACACCGCCTCGGGCATCAAATCTTCGGTCATGCGGGTGGCAGCCGTCGGTGCCAGGCAGTTCACGCGGATGTCGTTTTTGGCTCCTTCGATCGAAAGCGTTTGCATCAAACCGACCAAGGCCATCTTGGCTGCGCCGTAGTTGGTTTGGCCAAAATTGCCATACAGGCCACTGGAAGAGGTTGTCAAAATAATGCGGCCGTATTTTTGCGCGTTCATGTGCGGCCACACGGCTTTGCAACAATGCACCGCGCCCATCAGGTGCACGTCCATCACCAAGCGGAAATCGGGCATCTCCATCTTGGCAAAACTTTTGTCGCGCAGGATGCCCGCGTTGTTGATCAGAATATCGACCCGGCCCCAGGCATCAATGGCTTGCTGCACCATGGCCTGAACGGCTTCGTAATCGGTGACCGAGGCGCCGTTGGCCATGGCTTCACCGCCTGCGGCCTTGATTTCATCGACCACCGCCTGCGCCGCACTGACAGAACCCCCCGTGCCATCCCGCGCACCGCCCAGGTCGTTAACCACCACCTTGGCACCGCGCCGGGCCAGAGCCAGCGCGTGCTGGCGGCCCAGGCCATTGCCGGCACCCGTCACGATGGCCACTTGGCCGTTGAACTGGATAGGGGTTGCTTCGGATTCAATCGACATATCGTAAAACTCCAATAAAAAGGGATGGCTTGTTCCATTTCAAAATCTTTTGTAACGGCGGCACAGCGACCTTCACAGATGATTTGGCGTTGGAATCTAAGCCCTGAAGTTTACGTTCTGACACCGGTGTCTTGCTGCACAAGTTCGAAGTCGTCCCGGCTCAGCGCCAGGGCCCTTTGCACCGTGCGCTGCAAAGCGCCACACGGGAAAACATGCAGACGCTCAACCCGGAAATGCGGATCCTGCAGTCGCGCCTGAGACAAAGCCACCACCATCTCGCCGAATGCGCAACAGACGTCCGCGAGGCGTCAACTTCCAAGGGACCCAAGGCGGCCATCGCAGCCAAGTTAACCCAAGATCACCCCACATGCAAGCGGTGGGACGTTGATGGGCAATTGCCCACACCGATTAAGATGATGCCATGGAAATCAACTCAACCATCGTCACCACCCCGGCACGCGCCGCCGCTACTGTGGTGATCCTGCGTGACAGCACGCAGGGTCCTGAAGTCTTTCTGATCAAGCGCCATGGGCTCTCAGACGTGTTGGGCGGTGCCTACGTCTTCCCTGGCGGCAAGGTAGACCGTTTTGATTCTGAGCTGGACGCCGCCAAACACCTGGATCAATCACACCAGGTGCTGCATGCCAGCTTGAACGAACCCGATATTGAATCGCATACGGCGGCCGGCCTGTATGTGGCGGCACTGCGCGAGGCGTTTGAAGAATCAGGCGTGTTGTATGCCGACGGTGCTGATGCGGCTCAGGCCAAAGTGGCCAACGCTCTGCTGCGCGAAGGCCATTCATTTGACGAAATGCTGGGGCTTTTGGGCTTGCGCCTGCAAACCCGCCATTTGTTGCCCTGGGTGCGTTGGGTGACACCGCTGATGCCGTCAGTCATGAACAAGCGGTTCGACACGCGCTTCTTCATTGCCGCCATGCCCGAAGGGCAACAGGCCAGCCACAATGATCATGAATCGACTGAAAGTGTCTGGCTCACACCACGCGCCGCCCTGGAGCAATACCGCGATGGCAGCATCGAGCTGGCACCGCCGCAAATCATGAGCCTGGCGCATTTGTCACGTTATGCCAGTGTGGCAGTTGCCCTGCAAGATGCGTTGAGCCGCAAACCACCCGTGGTGCAGCCGGAACCGTATGACGACAACGGCGTGCGTGTATTGACCTACCCCGGCGATGAACGCCACAGCGTGCGTGAACGCGCCCTGCCCGGTCCCACGCGGCTGCGGCATACCGACAAGCGCTTCATTCCGGAAGCAGGATTTGAGGCCTTGTTTATCTGATCCGTGCGCTGAAGCACAGCGGGGCAAAGACCCCGCCGGTTGATCACTCAGCCCTTATTCAACAACCCGAGCTTCTCAATCACGACCCGTTCTGAGGTGAAACTGTCGCGGGCGAACTTGGTGTAGGTCGGTGTGTCCATGTAAATCACCGATTGGTCCAGCTTTTCAAACAGCGCGAGCACGGCCGGGTCATCCAACGATTTTTTGAACGCGTCGTGCAAGGCCTTGACGACCACCGGATCCATCCCCTTGGGGCCGCCAACGCCGATGGGCGAATCAGACACCGTCTCGTAACCGAGCTCTTGCAAAGTCGGCACATTGGGCCAGCGCTTGGTGCGTTTGCTGCCATAGGTGGCGATTAGCCGCAATTTGCCGGCATCCACATGGGGGCCCCAGCCGGTGGCATCACTGGCACCCATCACGTGGCCGCCCAAAATGGCCTGCATGTTGTCGGCATTGCCCTTGAAAGGCACGTGGGTGAGTTTGATACCCGCCTTCAGGGCAAATTCTTCCACCGCCAGGTGCGGGCTGGTGCCATTGCCGGTGTGGCCGTAAGTGAATTTTTCAGGGTTGGCTTTGGCGAAATCAACCAGGTCTTTGACCGTCTTGATGGGTGACGCGGCGGGCACCACAAAACCAAAGGTGTAGCCGGTCAGGCAGACGATCCAGGTGAAATCTTTCAGGGTGTCAAACTGCACTTTTTGCA
>JANOVW010000267.1:0-2089 GCA_031417575.1 Rhodoferax sp.
CTGATGCAGCACATTGGAGAGCGCCGAGACCTGGTTGCGTAGCTCGGCGGCCTGTTCAAACTCCAGCTTGTCGGCATGCGCCATCATGCGCACCTCAAGACCCTTCATCACCTGTTGTGCATCACCTCTCAGAAATCTTTCGGCGTTGTCCAGGTCTTGCGCGTAGGCAGCGGCGTCAATATGCCCTACACACGGTGCGGAGCATCGTTTGATCTGGTACAGCAGACAAGGCCGGGTGCGGTTGTGATAAATCGCGTCTTCGCAGGTGCGCAGGCGAAACACCTTTTGCATCAACAAAATCGCCTCTTTGACCGCCCAAGCGCTTGGGTAAGGCCCAAAGTAGTGGTGCTTTTTTTCAACGGCGCCCCGGTAGTAGGACACGCGGGGGAAAAAAGCCGACGGGTGCGCATCTGCCGCCGCTTTGCCTGTGGGAATGCCGGTAATCTTGACGTAGGGGTAACTTTTATCGTCCCGAAACAAAATGTTGTACTTCGGGTGCAAGGTTTTGATCAGGTTGTTTTCCAGCAGCAGCGCCTCGGCCTCCGAGCGCACCACGGTCGTTTCAAGCCGCACAATTTTGCTGACCATGTGCCCAATGCGGGTGCCTCCGTGGTTCTTCTGAAAGTAGCTGGAAACGCGCTTTTTGAGGCTGATCGCCTTGCCAACGTACAGCAGGTCGTTGTTGGCATCAAAGTACCGGTAAACCCCCGGCAGCGAAGGCAATCCGGCCACCTCGATCAACAATTGTTCGGGGTGCTCAGGCATGGGTATCGGGCCTTCGGTTGGCGGGTCTATTGGGCTCATGCCCGTATTGTGGACAATTCGCCCGTGAACATGAACGGGCAATGGGAAATCTTCTGCAAAGTCATCGACAACTACGGCGATGTCGGTGTGTGCTGGCGTTTGTGCTGCGGTCTGGCTTCGCGCGGGCAAGCCGTTCGCCTGTGGATTGATGATGCGGCTGCCTTGGCATGGATGGCACCCGAAGGTTGCCCTGGAGTTGAAGTGGTGACCTGGCCAGCCCAGTTGCCAACCGTACGAGAATCTCTTAAAAAACCATCAAATTGCGATTTTTACGTAATAATTGAATCTTTTGGATGCGAAATTGATCCTGAATTTATAGCTAATTGTGCAATTAATACGAGAACAATTGGCAAAAATAAATTTTCATGGATTAACTTGGAATATATTTCAGCAGAAAAATACGCTGAACGCAATCACCAGCTGCCTTCACCCGTGTTGACTGGCCCCGCCAGAGGCTTGACCAAACACTTCTTTTACCCCGGTTTTACACCCCGCACCGGTGGCTTGCTGCGGGAGCCCGGTTTGCTGGATCGCCAAACCCGATTTGCGGCTGTGCCCTGGCCCAGTTGGCTTGCATTCGATACCGTGTCAGATCAAAAGCCTTCGCGCCCATACGGCGAACAGTGGATTTCCCTGTTTTGTTATGAGCCCGCGGGTCTGGGCAGCCTATTGGCGCAACTGGCTGCTGGGCCTGGCCTGACGCGCTTGTTGGTCACCCACGGGCGGGCACAGCGGGCTGTAGCGGGCTGGGTCAGCGGTCATACGCAAAGCCAATCGGATCCCGCCAGTGCTACGTTGGGAGCCCTTCGAATCTGTTACCTGCCTGCCCTGACGCAAATTCAATACGACGAATTGTTGTGGGTGTCTGATTTCAACCTGGTGCGCGGCGAAGACTCACTGGTGCGCGCCTTGTGGGCCGGCAAACCCTTCGTTTGGCACATCTACCCGCAAGACGACGGCGCGCACCATGCCAAGCTCGAGGCGTTTTTGCATTTTCTGGGGGCCAGCGATTCGCTGGTGGCTTTCCATCGTGACTGGAATCAGCAGGCAGTTGAAGAAACAATGCCGTTAGCCTTGCCCCCGCCCACGCTGGATTTGGCCGAATGGGGGGCGATCGCCCTGCAAGCACGCGAACGCCTGTTGCAGCAATCCGATTTGACTACCCAACTGATGCAGTTTGTGGTATCACAAACGATAGGTTCAGCGACAAGTTCGGCGATGGGTTCGGATATCATTCCACCATGACTGCTGAACATTCAAGCCACCGCCAACTCGGGTTCATCGC
>JANOVW010000268.1:0-6409 GCA_031417575.1 Rhodoferax sp.
AATGGCGATTTGCCTTGGCTTTTCCACCCGCGCCGTCCTGAAAGTGACACCATGATCGAACGCAGCCTTTACACCCCCGAACACCAAGCCTTTCGCGACAGTTTTCGCCGCTTCATGGCCAAAGAAATCGCGCCCTTCCACGAAGCCTGGGAAGAGCAGGGGTATGTCGACCGCGCCGTTTGGAACAAGGCCGGTGAAAACGGCTTTTTGTGCATGACCATGCCCGAAGAATATGGCGGAGCAGGGGCCGACAAGCTCTACAGCGTAATCCAGATGGAGGAGCTGAGTGGTGCGGGTTTTAGCGGTATTGGCTACGGCCTGCACAATGAAATCGTGGCGCCCTACATCTTGCGTTACGGCACCGAAGCGCAAAAGAAGCACTACCTGCCCAAGCTGGCCAGTGGCGAGATGATTGGTGCCATCGCCATGACCGAACCTGCGGCTGGCAGCGACTTGCAGGGTGTGAAATCCACCGCCATCAAACAGGCTGACGGCAGTTACCTGCTCAACGGCAGCAAAACCTTCATCACCAACGGCTGGCACGCCGACGTCATCATTACCGTTGCCAAAACCAACCCCGCAGCGGGCGCCAAAGGCACCAGCCTGATGATGGTGGAGCGCGGCATGACAGGTTTTAGCGTGGGCAAGCGGCTTAAAAAGCTGGGTTTGCGTGCGCAAGATACCTCCGAACTTTTTTTTGACAACGTGGCGTTAAGCGCCGACAGCATTTTGGGTGGCCAGCCGCAGGAAAACCGTGGCTTTATCTGCCTGATGGAGCAGTTGCCCTGGGAGCGCCTGCAAATCGCCATCGGTGCCATGGCCGCTGCGCAGGCGGCGATTGACTGGACAGTGGCGTATGTGAAAGACCGCAAGGTGTTCGGCCAGCCCGTGGCGAGTTACCAAAACACTCGATTCACTTTGGCTGAACTGCAAACCCAGGTGCAGATTGGCCAGGTTTTTGTCGATAAATGCACCGCGTTGCTGCTCGAAGAAAAACTCGACACCGCCACCGCCAGCATGGCCAAATACTGGTGCAGCGATTTGCAATGCAAGGTGATGGATGAATGCGTGCAGCTCTTTGGCGGCTACGGCTTCATGTGGGAATACCCCATCACCCGCGCCTACGCCGATGCGCGTGTGCAGCGTATTTATGGCGGCACGAACGAGATCATGAAAGAGGTGATTACAAGGGCGATGGGGTTGGGGAAGTAGGCGATCGTGGCAAACCAAACCACCATCGACCTCTTTTGGTCTTTCCGGAGCCCGTATTCGTATCTGGCGGTGCCCGGTGCCGTGCGCCTGGAGCAAGACTTTGATGTGCAGGTTCGCTTCAGACCAGTTTTGCCGCTGGCCGTGCGCGACCCGGCTTTTTTCAGCCCGGACAACCTCAAGCGGGCGCGCTACATCGGCATGGATTGGGTGCGCCGGGCGCAGATGCTGGGTATGGCACACAAATGGCCCTCGCCCGATCCGATCGTGCAGGATTTAAAAACCTACCGTATTGCCGCCGAGCAGCCCCACATTCATCGGCTGACGTATTTGGGTGTAGAGGCTCAGCGGCGCGGCCTTGGCTTGGCGTTTGCGTTGCAGGTGTCTGGCCTGATTTTCGGTGGCACGCGCGATTGGCATGTGGGTGACCACCTCGCGCAAGCTGCGGTTCGCGCCGGGCTTGATTTGGCAGCGATGGATGCCGCCATCGCCAACCCTGCATCGCATGTGGAAGAGGTCGAGGCCAATCAGACTGCGCTCGCCGCATCAGGGCACTGGGGTGTGCCTACCTTTGTACTCAACGGAGAGCCTTTTTTTGGCGAAGACCGCATCGACACCTTGCGTTGGCGGTTGGATCAGCAGCGGGTGCCCCGCCGCTCCGCCACCGGCGTTACCGCCCGTTAAACACCGGCTGGCGTTTCTCGACAAACGCCTTGGCCGCGCCCTTGTGGTCTTCGGTGTCAAAGGTGCTGATCATGTGGATGGCTTCGGCATCCAGCGTATCGCTCAAATTGCTGCGCAGCCCGGTATTCAAATTTTTCTTCATGAAGCCCACGGCGATCGTGGGTAATGCGGCCAGTTCCTGCGCGTAATCGGCGGCGGCTTTTGCCAGTTGCTCATACGGCACCACCCGGTTCACCATACCGATTTTTTGCGCTTCGTCGGCCCGCAGTACGGCAGCGGTGAAGTACAGCTCGCGCGCTTTGGCAGCGCCCACCAGGTGGTTCAGGAAATAACTGCCGCCAAAATCGCCTGAGAGACCCACCTTCGAGAATGCGGTGGTCAGTTTGGCATCGTCACTGGCGATGCGCATGTCGCAGGCCAGCGCCATCGACAGGCCCGCACCCGCCGCCGGGCCGGGAATAACGGCCAGGGTGGGTTTGGGCATCTCGTGCAGCCAGCGGCTGACTTCCATTCGCAGGCGCAGGTCATTGACTTTATGGTCGAAACTTTCTGTGGTGGCCCCGCCATCTTGTGCCCGTTTGGCGAACCCTTTGACATCGCCACCCGCGCAAAACGCGCGTCCTGCGCCCGTCAACACCACCACCCGCACAGCCGGGTCTGCCGCCAAACGGGGCAGGGCGGTGAGCAGGCCGTTCATCATGTCGCGGGTCAGCGCGTTGCGCGCGTCAGGCCGGTTCATCGTGAGGGTGGCAATGCCGTTTTCAATCGTCTCCATCAATTCCTGGCTCATGGGTAACTCCGTTGGTGTGCTATCTGGTTTTTAGAAAAAAGCTGCAATCAGCTTAGCGTAGTTTTCAGCTTCAAACCAAAACCGGCTATCGCACTGGCGACGGTGATCACAGGGGAAATCAACAGGGTAATTGGCCCGGCGTTGGCGTTGTGCAGGCTGACGCGAATGCAGAAACGGCTACAGCCCTTTTCCGTAGAATGTTCTTTTGCCGCGCCATTTATGGAGATCTGATGACACACTACTTTGCCGCCAACAGCCAACGCCGAACCGTTGTCAAAACCATTGCCGCCGCCCTGGTGGCGCCTGCTGCCTTTGCCCAACCCGCTTGGCCGACTGCGGGGCCGATCAAACTCATCGTGCCGTTTGCGCCCGGCGGCTCTACCGATGGTGTGGCCCGGCAAATCGCGGATGAGTTGCGTTCGCGCCTGGGGCAAACGGTGGTGGTAGACAACAGGGCTGGCGCCGGCTCCACGCTGGGCACCGGGCTGGTGGCCAAGGCTGCGCCAGACGGTTACACCCTGCTGGTGTCAGTGATCAGCGCTTCATCGGTCGGCTCCACGCTGTACCGGGGGCGGCTGGATTGGGACCCGGACAAAAGTTTTGCGCACATTGCCGACATCTTGCGCACACCCTATGCGTTGATGGCCAACAAAAATGCGCCCTATGCCAACCTGGCCGAATTTGTGGCTGCCGCCAAACGCACGCCCGGCATCAGTTTTGCCACCTCGGGCATTGGTTCCATTCCGCATTTGGTGATGATGCGTTTTGCGCAGGCGGCGGGCATCACGCTTACGCACATTCCTTACCGGGGTGGTGCGCTGGCCGTGACCGACGCCATCGGCGGCACCGTGCCCCTGGTGATGGACGGCCTGGCCGCTGCCGTACCGCACCTGCGCTCGGGTGCACTCAAAGGCCTGGGGGTGACCAGTCCCGCGCGCAATGCGGTGTTGCCTGATTTGGCCACGTTTGTCGAGCAGGGGTTTAAAGATACCGTTGTCGAAGGCTGGGCGGGCATCGCCGCTCCGGCGGGTACACCCCGGCCCATCCTGGAGAAGCTGGCAAGCGCCATCAAAGAGGTCATGGCACTGCCCGCCATGCAAGAGCGCTACAAGGCCGCTTCGTCTACCTCTGGTTCGCTGTTGCTGGAGGACATGCAGAAGTTTGTGCGAGCCGATGCCGATGTCTGGCGACCTTTGGTGATTGCCTCAGGCGCGACGGTGGATTGAACGGCAGACGAGCCGGGGTCGGCCCGGAATTAACCCGAGCGCCGTCCGGCAAACCAGCTGCCCCCGGCGCCCACCAGGGCCATGATCCAAAATGCGGGCAACATGCCAGCTGCGGCGCTGAACGCGCCGACTGTCATCGGCATCAACACCTGGCTCAGGTTCAGAAAACTGGTTCTCAGGCCAATCGCTTCGCCGGTTCGGCCTGCTGGCGCGGTTTGGTGAATCAGGCTCAACAGCATGGGTTGCGCCGCTCCCAGCCCGAAGCCCAAAAAAAACGCCAATACCAGTAGCAGGGGTAGCGCGGTGGTCAGCGGAAACAGCGCGTAGCTCAGGCCCGCGCAGCCCAGCGAAAAACACAACACCCGCCATTCAGTCAAAAACCGGTTCAACCAGGGCATCAGCAGGCGCACAGCGAAGGTTGCCACACCAAAGCTGCCCATCACCAGGCCAATGTTGGATGCCGACAATTTGATCTGCGTCCCATACACCGGCATCATGAAGGTGAACATGTCCCAGCAGACATTCATGAACGCGCTGGCAATAAAAACCGACCGCAGGGGTTTGTGGCGCAGCAAATCCATCACGTGCGCATCGTCGGCGCGGGGCGCCAATGCGGGTGGTGCGGTTGACGGTTTGCGGCGTAGGCACAGGATGACAAACGTGATGGCCGGAAACAGCGCCAGGATCAGGAAGGCCTTGGCATGGCCAGCATGGTCAATTGAATACCCCGCCACCACCGGGCCCAAAACAGTTGACACTGAAAAGCCCACCGCCAGCCAGGTGTAGGCCTGTGTGCGTGTGGCGGGCGTGCTGGCATGCCCCACGGCGTTGCTCACGCCAATGTGCAGCAACATGAAGCCCGAGCCCAACAACACGCTGGCAAGGCACAGCGTCTCAATGGATGGTCGAAAAAAGGGCAACAGGCAGGCAACAGCCACCAGGCTGGTAGAGATCAGGGCAGGTTTCTTGATGCCCACCTGATCGGTCCAGCGCCCCAGGTGAACCGACAGCACCATCGGAATGACCGACAGCAAACTGACCATCAGCCCAACCACAAAGTTGCTGGCCTTCAGCTCAATGGCGAACAGCGTGAGCCCCACACGCCCGCCCGTGAAGGCCAGATGCACCATGATCATCATGGCGATCAGGCCCAGCACGCGCCAGCGCGCGTCGCCTTGCAAACCTCCAGCGTCCAGCGCCGTAGCCGATGGCCCCGAACTCAACGTTGTGCCTTGTCCTTGTTGTTCTGCGCTTCGATGCGCTCTCGGGCCTCTTGCCAATCGCTGTCAGACCACTTGCGCAGCTCGTAGAAATTGCCGCCATGCGCCAGGGCACCGCCGCCGTCCATCATGATGCTTTGGCCTGTCAGCCAGTCGCACTGGCCCGGTGCCATCAGGAAGGTGGCCAGGTTCTGCAATTCGCTCATCTGGCCGACCCGCGCCATCGGGTTGTGCAGCTTGCTGCGGGTGCCGGGCGCTTCGCCAGGGTTGAGGCGTTTGCTCATGCCCTCGGTGGGTATCTCGCCCGGGCCGATGCAATTGAGCCGCACACCGAAACGGGCCCATTCCACCGCCAGCGATTTGGTCATTACGTCCAGCCCGGCCTTGCTCATGGCCGAAGGCACCACATAGGGGCCGCCGTTGTCGACCCAGGTGGTGATGATGCTCATCACGTTCCGGAACGGGGTGCCGGTTGTCCAGTCGCCTGCTTTGGCCTGTGCCACCCAGCGCTTGCCGATGGCTTGGGTGACATAAAAGGAGCCATGGAAGACGATGCCGGCAATCGCGTCAAAGCCGCGTGGCGACAGTAATTCGGTGGGCGAGATGAAGTTGCCCGCCGCGTTGTTAACCAGCCCTGTCAAACCACCGGTTTCGAAGAGTGATTCGACCATTTCTTCCACGGCAGCAGCGATGCGGATATCGACACCAAACGTATCGATGCGCCGCTCGGGGAATTGCTGGCGCCAGGCATCGGCGGTAGCGTCACAGACCTGTTTGCGCCGCCCGCAAATCGCAACGTCTGCGCCCAGGCTCAAAAAGTGCTCGGCCATGGCCTGGCCCAAGCCCGTGCCGCCGCCGGTGACCAGAATGCGCTGGCCGTTCATGAGGTTGGATTGATACATGCTGAGTGCTCCAGATATATATGCAAGCAAAAGGTAGGTGGTTGACGCCTATGCTAACCCTGAGCACGCCATCTGCGTGTCGCTTGGGCGCATTCCGGTTTTAAAACCCTGTTGGCAGGCCTACACCAAGCTTTTCGGTCCAAGGCTGCAGTCCCGGCAGGACGGACGGGTACAACTCGACGCCATGGGTCTTTTGCGTGGCCGCCAGCGTCAGACCGCGTTCGCCGGGCGTTCGGACCGGCGTGCCGGGTTTGGCCGGGCGCGAGGCGTGGCACAAACCCGCCACTGCATCAGTTTGGCGTGTAAATGCGTCCAGCCCGCTGAAGGCCGCCGGGTCAATGATCTGCAAAAACACCGTCGCTCCCCAGCCTTCTTTCG
>JANOVW010000269.1:0-31212 GCA_031417575.1 Rhodoferax sp.
CAGGAGTTCATGCCCGCAGCGGCTTCGAAATTGCAACATTACAAGGGCGAGCGGCCCATATTTGACTTGTTCGCCATTGATGAGGAAATCGCCAAGGCCCTGGGGCGGCGGGTCGAGCTCAAATCAGGTGGTTATCTGATCGTCGACCAGACCGAAGCCCTGACGACGGTCGATGTGAACACCGGTGGCTACGTGGGTGCACGCAATTTTGACGACACCATTTTCAAAACCAACCTGGAAGCCGCGCAGGCCATCGCCCGGCAGCTGCGTTTGCGCAATCTGGGTGGCATCATCATTGCCGACTTCATCGATATGGCCCGTGAAGACCATCGTGAAGCCGTTTTGGCAGAGTTTCGCAAACAATTGCAAAAAGACCGCACCAAAACCACAGCGGGCGGGTTCTCGCAGCTGGGATTGGTTGAAATGACCCGAAAACGCACGCGCGAATCGCTGGCGCACATGTTGTGTGAACCGTGCCCGGTGTGCGAAGGCAAGGGCAGCGTCAAAACGCCGCGCAGTGTGGCCTATGACATCTTGCGCGAGATTTTGCGGGAGGCTCGTCAGTTCAATCCGCGTGAATTTCGCGTGGTGGCTTCGCCCAAGGTGATCGAATTGTTCCTCGATGAAGAAAGCCAGCACTTGGCGGGGCTTTCGGAATTTATTGGCAAACCGGTGTCCTTGCAAAGCGAAGCGGCCATGGGGCAGGAGCATTACGACATTGTGCTGTTGTGAGCCTGCGCACCATGTCGCGAATCCCCATCCCAATCCTGACTTACCACCAGATTGACGCCGCACCGCCACTAGGCTCACGTTTTCGCAGTCTGGTGGTGGCCCCCGACAAATTTGCACGCCAGATGGGGTTTTTGAAAGCACTGGGCTACCAGGGCTTGAACATGACCGCCTTGCTGCCTTACCTGCGGGGTGACAAGCATGGAAAAGTGGTCGGGATCACATTTGACGATGGGTATCAAAATAACCTGATGCATGCGTTGCCCGTCTTGCAGCGGTATGGCTTTTCTGCGACCTGTTATTGCGTCAGCCAGCGAATTGGCTTTACCAATTCGTGGGATGAAGATTTGGGTGTTGCTCAGGTTCCGTTAATGAACGCTTCGGAGTTGCGTGAATGGGTTGGCGCAGGCCAGGAGGTTGGGGCGCACACCCGAACGCACGCCCATTTGAACCAGCTGAACAGCGTACTTGCAACAGAAGAAATTGCTGGCTGCAAGGCGGAACTTGAACACATCACCGGCAAGCACGTCAACCATTTTTGCTACCCTTATGGCGAGTTCAATGCAGAGCATGTTGCCCTTGTCAAAGAGGTTGGATTTCAAACGGCCACCACGACTTTTCGCGGGCGGGCCCATTTGGCAGATGACCCTTTGATGTTGCCCCGTGTGCCGATGGTGCGCAGCACTGTTCTGCCGGTTTTCTGGGCGAAACTGGCGACTCCCTATGAGGATCGGCGGCGCGGATGAGTGCCCTGGGGAATCCTGCTGTGACTGACGCAGGGAAACAGCCTCACAAGCGGTTGAAAATTGCCGTGTTGAATCGGAATTTTGATCCAACCGGCGGTGGCGCAGAGCGTTACTCCATCGCGCTGGTGGAGCATTTGGCAGAGCGCCATGACATCCATGTCTTCGCGCAAACCATCCGCCACCAGTGGCCGGGTGTGACTTACCACCCGGTGCCGGTGCCATTCAAGCGCCCGCGCTGGATCAACCAGCTTTGGTTTGCCTGGGCTACGGCCCGCGCCACGAGGCACGGATTTGATCTGATCCACTCACATGAAAACACCTGGCATGGGCAAATTCAGACCATCCATGTTTTACCCATCAAGCACAACTTGTTCCGCGACATGACGGGCGTGCGCAAGTTGCTGCGTACGGTCAAAGTGCTCACCAGCCCACGCCTGCTGGCCTACTTGTGGCTTGAACATGCACGTTACCGCTCAAGCCTTGGCAAAACCCTGATGGTGACTTCTGCCAGCCTGCGTGATGTGATGATCAAAACGCATCCGGCTACCCAAATGCGGTTGCAATTGCTGACCCCAGGTGTGAATGACGTGCCTGGCCCCGCCAGTGGTGCCCAAAAGAGCCAGGCGCGCGCGCAATTGGGTTTGCCGCCAGACTGCCAACTGCTGCTGCTGGTGGGCAATGACTACCGGAAAAAGGGCTTGCCGACGCTGTTGGCTGCCCTGGCGCCCTTGCCAGTCAGGGTTCATTTGGCGGTGGTGGGCAATGCGGCCCACGCCATGGGATTTGCAGCTGAAGTTGCTGCGTTGGGGTTGCAAGGGCGTGTGCATTTTTTGGGCGCCCTGCCGGACGTGGCCCCTGCCTACGTCGCAGCTGATGTACTAGTGCATCCAACGCTGGAAGATACCTTTGCGATGGTTGTGCTGGAGGCGATGTCGCATGGCTTGCCGGTTGTCGTCAGTTCGGCGCGGTATTGCGGAATTTCGGCGTTGTTAAAGCAGGGGGAAAACGCCGTTTTACTTGAAGATCCGCAAGATGCACAAGCCCTGACACAGGCTTTGAACGGCATTTTGAATCACCCTGCCGAGGCAACCGCCATGGCTAAAGCGGCTGTTGCGTTTGCGGGCTTGCACCGATGGGCCGCTATTGCAAGCCGCCAGGATGAGGTCTATTTGATGGCGTTTTTCCAAAAAACGAGTGCTTGAGCCAACTATAATTTTATTTAGTAAACCTAATTTAACTTTTAGGCCAATTGCTCATTCGATGATTGCATAATAAGCTATTTTTAATGTATCAATATTTATTATAATTTAGTCTATTAATTATCTAGATTAATTTGGCACTTTTTTTGAGCCGCTTTCTTGAAAACCATGGCCATGTCTTCACCTTGCCCCAGCAGCGTCGCCAGCGGGTTCAGCAACTCACCCGCCAACTTCAAAATAGAGTAGGCGGGTTGCCGCCCGGCGAAGCCGTCTGTTTGTCTGTCACTGAACCGCACGGAGCGGGTGTGCAGCGCCACCCGTTCCAGACCGGCCTTCAGTGCCAACTTGGCCAGCGAATCTGGATTGAAAAAACTGATGTGCCCACCGTGCTTTTCAATTTTGAAGTATTCCCACGCGCGGCCGAACGACTGCGCTGACCAGCTCGCGGCGTTGCCAGTGCCGATCAACATCACGCCGCCGGGGCGAAGTACGCGGTGGCATTCCACCAGCACTGAAAGCGGGTCTTTCAGGTGCTCAATCACTTCAAGCAAGGTGATGGCATCAAAACTGGATTCGGCGAAGCGAGCCTCATGCAACAAGCCTTGAAAAACGGTGAGACCACGCGCGCGGGCGGTGGCTGCGGCGCGCGGTGCGGGCTCAACGCCCTCGGCCCGAAAACCCAGTTTGACCGCAGAACCCAAAAACGCGCCGCTGGAGCAGCCCACATCCAGCAGGCGGATGTCCGCAGCTTGCGAAGACAACTGGGCTGTGATTCGCTTCAAAAACTTGCTGTGACGGCGAAAGCCACGGCTCACCGATTTTTCATCCGGCAATGTACCGCGGGGATCGTTGAATTCCTCCATCGATTCCCAATACCGTGCTTCGCTGCAGGCGCTGACCAATTGGCCGCAATCCGGGCATCGGCGCAACGCGCCTTCCGGCATGACAATGGCTGAAATTGCCAATGGACTTGCGCAGCCTAGCGGGCAACCGGTGATGTAAGGCGCAATGGTTTGAGTCATGTCAGAAACTATTTCGAGACTGGTAGTTGGCTGTGGAGAATGGCCTGGCAGGATGATGCGATTACCTCAAGGCTGAAGACCCGAACGATAGAACCGGGCGTAGGTGCCATCTTGTGCCAATAGCGCCTCATGATTACCCACTTCGACAACACGGCCAGCCTCCAGCACCACGATGCGGCTGGCATGGCGCACAGTTGAAAGCCTGTGGGCGATCACCAGCGTGGTTTTTCCTTTCATCAGTTCAACCAGGGCTTCTTGCACAGCGCGTTCTGATTCAGTGTCCAGCGCAGAAGTGGCTTCGTCCAGAATCAAAATGGGCGCATCTTTGTACAGCGCGCGCGCGATGGCGAGCCGCTGGCGCTGGCCGCCTGAGAGCTGAACCGCGTTGTGACCTACCACTGTATCAAGGCCATTCGGCAATTCGGCCATCATTCCCTGTAAGTGGGCCGCATTCAGGCACTGGGTGACACGGTTGCGGTCAAGCGGCAAGCCCAGACTGACGTTTTGTGCGATGCTGTCGTTCACCATCATCACATGTTGGCTGACCAAGGCAAATTGGGCTCTCAAGGCCGCCAGATCCCAATCGTCGATGGCGTGCCCGTCAAGGCGTACGGTGCCAGCGCTGCAGTCGATAAAACGGGGCAACAGATTGACCAGCGTGGTTTTCCCCGAGCCTGAAGCCCCAACCAACGCGACGGTTTCACCCGCCTTAACCTGAAGCTCGATGGTGTCCAACGCCAGGGCACTGCCATCAGCGTAAGCCACGCTGACACCCTCAAAATGGATGGCACCATCTGCCCGTACCTTGGTAAAGCTGCCACCCTTTTCCACTGGCGTCTGCTCGATAAGTTCCAACGCCCGCTCCAGGGCCGCGACACCCCGTGTCAACGCGGTTGAGACTTCAGACAGTTGCCGAACCGGCGCAACGATCATCAGCATGGCCGTTACAAAGGCTGCAAATCCGCCGACTGTGGTGCCGCTGGTGGCGCTTTGAACGAGGGCCACAGAAATGACGGCAGACAACGCCAACGCCGCCAACATTTGGGTCAGGGGCGTCATCGCCGCACCCGCCACAGTCGATTTCAGCGCTATTCGGCTCAAGGCCAGACTCAATGATTCAAAACGTTGTGCCTGGGTAGCCTGGGCTGCTTGCAGACGGATATCTCGGTGCGCAAGCACGTTTTCCTCGACGACATAGGCCAGCTCATCGGTTGCGTGCTGACTGTCTTTGGTCAGCCTATGCAGGCGCTTCGTCAACACGCGCATCACCACGGCAACCAGCGGAAACATCACGGCCACGATGAGTGTGAGGCGCCAATTCAGGTATAGCAAATACCCTGTCAGGGCCAGCAAGGTCAGGCTGTTGCGGGTAAGGCTCAAGAAGGAGGCGATCAACATCGCAGAGCCGGTTTGAACCTCGTAGACAACGGTGTTCGACAAGGTGCTCGAGCTCTGGCTGACAAACAAATTCAGCTTTGCAGACAGCAATTTGTCAAACATGGCGCGTCTGAGGTTCAGCATGCCATGGTTGGTAATTTTGGTCAGGCCAACCTGGGCAATGTAACCGGCCAAACCGCGCAGGCCAAACAGCAATAGCAAGGCCGTTGGCACCGTCCAGATGGCAAGTTTTCCTTGTTGAAAACCGTTATCCAGAAGGGGCTTGAGCAAGGCCGGAATCATCGGTTCAGTTGCGGCGCCCACGGCTGCAGCCAGTGCGACCATGACCCAAATCCGGGTCAGGCCGCTGAAGTAAGCCAACAATCGCCGAATACGCGTCCACAGGTTTTGCGACGTGTCAGTGGTGCCTGGACGGGTGATTGGTTTCATGGGGTCCCAGCCGGGGAGTCTTGTTTTGCAAACGAGCCATAAGCCAACAGCAGGCCCAAGAGCGTGACGAAAAAGTCGCCGATAAGGCCATCGTAAAGCGTCGAATTGAAGCTGCAGGCGATGAAAAGTGCCGCCAGAACAGAAATACCCGCCCGGCGAACGGGCTGTGGCATTTGATTGAAATCTGACCACAACCGTATCAATATTGCCAGCAGCAGCACCATCCCGACAACACCGATTTCAATACCCCACAACAAAAACTCCTGATGGGGGTTTGACAATTTTCCCGGTCCAAAAACGGCCTCGGCGTTAGCACCCTGCAGGCGTTTGACGGTTGCTGTAAAACTGCCTACCCCGTGCCCCAAAATCGGCGCTTCCTCAATCGCCTGGGCCGACAATCGCCACGCGTTCAGACGCCATCCGGTCGATGTGCTGGTGTCAGCCTGGATCGAAGAGGCCCTGAGCTCCGTAATAATCAAGCTCAGGCGCGTCTGGAAATTGGAAGATACTGCCGCTAATGTGACCAGGATGAGCGCTGGCAACACCGCAAAAGCGTACCAGCGGAATTTCAGCGGCACGCGCCACATGGCGGCCAAGGTCAGCAGCGCCATGGCAATCAAATAGCCGGTTCGGCCATCCAGCAACAGCAGCACATTGACCAAGGCCGCTGTCACCAAGCAAACGTTTACCCAACGTTGCCACCGTTTGGTGGGCGACATATGCCACCAAACTGCCGCACAGGTCGACAAAATGATGGACTGATCCAGATAACTCGTGAACACCACACCACGCGGGCGCCATTCCGAAAACCATGGCAGTGGCAGCCCTGCCGCAGACAGCCATGAAAAAATCAGTTGTAGGCCAATACCCGCGGAAAAGACCAACAGTGCCCAACGCGACTCTTCAAGGTTCCTGAGCATCAGCACGAGCAGAACAATGACCAACAAGCGGGAATGCTTGACGAAAGAGGCAAGGGCCACATCGGGCGCAGCCGAAGTCCACAGAAGGCTCACGACAAAAAAACCCAAGCCGGCAAGCACGGGTGCAAAAAACGCCATGGATTGCAGGCGCACGACGGGCTGATGCATTTGCCACGAGCCCATTACCAACAGCACGAGGCACCCCACAAACAGAGACAGTTTCGACAAGCTGATCCAGGCCATCGGCAGGCTGACTGAAAATGCCATCAACAACACCAGAAGCCATCGAAGATTAAGCTCCAAGCCTACCGGCTGATATGCCAAACCCCGGGAAACCACTTCACTCACCGGCGACTTTCCACCGCTCGGCGTTTTGCGCCTCAAATGCTTTGGCGTAGCGGTAAAACGTACCTTCAAAATTTCCCAGGGCGATGACCAAACCAGGCCAGCCGTCCAAAAACCCGCGCTTGAACACATAATGTTTCACAAAGGCCCAGGTCGCATGGGTCAGTGCGCTCGCCATCGTTACCTTTTTGCCAGTTAGCCGTTGCGCACCCAACGACGAGTACCGATTCGCCTTGTGCAACACCTCACTGAGATTTTTGAACGGAAATTGCCAGATCGCGTTGCGCAAGTAACCGATCGGTTTTGCCGTGTGGAGAATGTAATTTTCATGAACCGCTTTCAGGTCATAACTCATGGCATCTTTTCGAAACAACTGCGGCTGTCGGTAATTCGGATACCAGCCTGAATAGCGTATCCAGCGACCCATGAAAAAGTTGCGCCGCGCGACCCAGTAACAATCCGGATTGGAGTCTGCGCCGGCGGTGACTTTTGCATGCGGCGCGTCGCCTCGAACAATTGCAAGAATTTCAGCCTGCACCTGCGGCGTGCAGCGTTCGTCAGCATCCAGGCTAAAAATCCATTCGTGGCTGCAGGCTTCGATGCCGCGGTTGCGCAAATCGCCAAACCCGGTGAAATCCACTTGCACAACGCGGGCGCCGAGCCGGGCGGCAATATCAAGGGTGCCATCGGTACTGTGAGAGTCAATCAGCACGATTTCATCAGCCCATTGCACGCTTTGCAGGGTAGCGGCAATTTTTTCAGCCTCATTGAATGCAATGACGTAAACAGAAATTTTGCTCATTCAATGGCCGTGAAGTGGTAGCATTTCAAGCATGAATCTAATGTGTCAATTCCATCTGGCAATGGCGTCGAATTGATGGTGGTTCCAAGTTTGATTTCGGTGATCGTCACCACCTACAACCGAAGCGATGCACTCGCGGCGGTAATGCGGGGATTATCAGCGCAGACTGACCCGCAGTTTGAGGTTGTCATTGCTGATGATGGGTCCAGCCCCCCGCATCGGGATTCCGTTTTGGCGATGGCAAATTCATTGCCGTTTGCTGCGGTGCATGTTTGGCATCCGGACACCGGATTTACGGCAGCCAAGGTTCGCAATTTGGGTGTCGCTGCATCCTCTGGCAGTTACCTGGTTTTTCTGGATGGCGACTGCGTTCCCGAAGCAGACTTTATCGCGCAGCATCGGCGGCTTTCCGAAGCAAAGCGATTTGTGAACGGCAGCCGCATTCTGTTGTCTGAACGGCTCACAGGGCAGACCGTTGCTGACGTGGAGAAAATTGTCGGGCGATCTCGTTGGTATTGGTGGAAGCACTGGTGGGCGGGGCGGGCCAGTCGTTTTATTGGAACGTGGCGTTTGCCAAATGGTACCTATCGTGTCAAAAAGCAGTTTAGCTGGAAAGGAATTCGCAGCTGCAACTTGGCGTTATGGCGGGCGGACTTTATCGAAATCGACGGATTTGACGAAATTTATGTGGGTTGGGGCCATGAGGATGCAGATCTGGCCCTGCGGTTGCACCACGCGGGCGTTTTACGGAAAAACGGATTTTGCGCGACGGAGGTTTTTCACCTTTGGCATCAGGAAGCAAGCCGCAACCGCGAATCGGTCAATGCATCAAGGGTCAAACTTCGGGCTCAGACGTCGATTACCCGTGCCGAGATTGGTTACAGCCAGTCACGGGAAAGAGAGCAGGTAGTGGTCACAAGGCTGAGATAATGCTACCCATGAATTGTCGCAATTTGTTGTTTACTTGGTGGCTCTTGGTTTGGGCGGCTATTTCGCAGGCCCAGTTTAGGGTCGAGGTTTCCGGTATCGGTTTGACGCAGTTGCCGATTGCGGTTGTAGCCTTTCGAGGTGAAGAGGGCGCACCCCAGAAAGTATCGGCCATCGTCTTGGCAGATTTGGAAAGAAGCGGGCAGTTCAAGTCTGTTGAATCGGGCGGAACCAATCTGGACGAAAGTCAGTTGCCGGATTTCTCGCCTTGGCGGCAAAAAGGCGCTGATGGATTGGTTGTGGGCAGTGTGACCCGCTTGGCCGATGGCCGGTTTGATGTCCGCTTCCGGCTTTGGGATTCAGTTCGCGGGCGGGACCTGGGTGGCCAGAGTTTTGCGGTTACTGCGGCAGATTTGCGACTCGCCTCCCATAAGGTGGCCGATTTCGTCTATGAAAAGCTGACTGGTGAAAAAGGCGTTTTTTCCACGCGGATCGCTTATGTGACAAAGGCAGGTACACGGTTCAACCTGTGGGTGGCCGACTCGGACGGGGAAAACGCGCAGTCAGCCTTGGCAAGTCCGGAACCGATCATTTCGCCGTCGTGGTCGCCTTCAGGAGCTTCGTTGGCTTATGTGTCTTTTGAATCCAGAAAACCCGTCGTTTATGTTCACGATGTACTCACTGGCCGAAGACGCTTGGTGGCAAATTTTCGGGGTTCAAACAGTGCACCTGCCTGGTCACCTGACGGGCGAACGCTGGCCGTTACCCTCAGCCGGGATGGCGGTTCACAGTTGTATTTGATGGACGTCAATGGTGGTGATCCCAAGCGCTTGGTGCAGTCCGGCAGCATTGACACGGAGCCGCATTTTTCGTCCGACGGGAAATGGATTTACTTTGTGAGTGACCGGGGTGGTTCGCCCCAAATCTACCGCTTGAGCACCGCCGGGGGAGCCGCGGAGCGAGTTACCGTTACAGGCACTTACAACATTTCGCCTGCACTGAGCCCGGATGGTCGTTGGATGGCATATGCATCGCGAGTCGGTGGCGCTTTCAAGTTGCATGTGATGGACCTTTCAAACGGTGCGGTTACTGCAATTACCGACACGGTAGCCGACGAAAGCCCCAGTTTTTCGCCCAATAGCCGCCTGATTGTGTATGCTACTTCTGTTCAAGGTCGTGAGGCATTGATGACCACCACAGTGGACGGCAAAATCAGGGCGCGGCTCCAAGGGCAAAACGGTAATATTCGTGAACCGGATTGGGGTCCTTTTCAAAAACCCTGATGAGATAGCGTTTGGTTTTGCAACATTATCAGCCGGTTTGTTTGTTCAAAAAAAGGGAGCCCTGTCATGAATCGATTTTTGTCCTCATTTATTTTGGCAAGTGCCATTGCGGTGCTCACAGTTGGCTGTGGCTCGTCAGTTAAGTTGGATGACGTTCCCGTTGAGGACAAAGCAGGTCAAAAGGTTCAACCACTCGTCAACACCACCGTTGCAACTGGAACTGCGCAGCCTGTGGGTAGCAGTGTCGGACAGGCCAGCCAGACCGCGGTAGCCCCTATAGATGCCAGCCGGCCTGGCTCAGCAAATGCGGCTGCGCAAGCTGGGAGCCGGTTTGTCTATTTTGATTACGACAGCTACTCGGTTAAGCCGGAGTTTCAATCTGTGATTGAGTCGCATGCCCGATACCTGCGGGCCGACAAAAATCGCAAAATGGCGATCGAGGGCCATACCGATGAGCGTGGGGGGCGTGAGTACAACCTGTCATTGGGGCAGCGACGGGCTGAGGCTGTGCGAAAGGCGCTGGAGTTGCTGGGCGTGAGCGACAGCCAAATCGAGGCGGTTAGTTTTGGCAAGGAAAAACCGGCTGTTGAAGGTGCAGACGAAGCAGCTTTCGCTAAAAACCGGCGTGCAGAAATTATCTATCGTTGAGTTCTGGTCATGTTTTACAGAGCCCTGCCATGCAAAAAAGTCGTTGCCGTATTGGCGTTTTCAGCGGGATTTGGTTGGTGCGCGCCGGTACTGGCGGGCCTGTTTGATGACGAGGAAGCCCGTAAGGCCATACTCGAATTGCGTCAACGGGTTGAAGCCAATCGCCTGGATACTGATCAAAAACTGCAGGCACTCGATCTAAAGGGTGCCGAGCAAACGCGGCGGGTTCTTGCAGACGAAGTCGCACCGTTGCGCAAAGGCATTCTTGATCTTCAAGGTCAGATTGACCTGCTGAAGGCCGACATTTCAAGTCTGCGTGGCCAAAATGAACTGTTGGCACGTGAAAACCAAAGCCTGGTTCGCCAGTTGACAGATTTACAACGGCAACAGCGGGATGCATTGACCTCGGTGGATGAACGTCTGCGTCGAAGCGAGCCCGTTAAAGTGACGGTTGACGGTCGGGAGTTTATGGCTGAACCTGCCGAAAAACGGGACTACGAAGGTGCATTGGCAACCTTCCGGAAGGGCGACTTTCCGTTGGCGCAAACGCAGTTTCAGGAGTTTGTGCGCCGTTTCGGGCAAAGTGGCTACATTGCCACTGCGCTTTTTTGGCTCGGAAATGCCCAGTATGCCAATCGTGATTACGCGGGATCAATGGCCAATTTCCGCTTGTTGCTCTCCTCCGCGCCAGATCATCTGCGTGCGCCCGAGGCGGTGCTCTCCATCGCAAATTGTCAAGTTGAACTGAAAGACACCCGCGGGGCCCGGAAAACACTGGAAGATTTGATCAAAGCCTATCCTCAGTCAGAGGCCGCTGTGGCAGCCAAAGAACGGCTGGCCCGCCTGCGCTAGTCTTCCAGGTAGGTTTGGCAGCGCGAAAGCCTTGCACCGTAAAATCCTGGCATGCAAGTCTCTGAAATTTCCAGTCTGACGACCCAATTATTGTGGGCCGGTTTCATATTGTCGGTTTTGTTTGGCGCCATTGCCCAGCGCACCCATTTCTGCACCATGGGTGCCATCAGTGATGTGGTCAACATCGGCGATTGGACACGAATGCGCCAGTGGGTTTTGGCAGTCGGAGTCGCCATGATCGGATTCGCGGGTCTTGTCTTCTGGGGTGTTGTCGATCCGTCCAAGACCTTGTATGCATCAAACAAAGTGATGTGGTTGTCCGCGATTGTGGGGGGCTGTATGTTTGGCTTCGGGATGGTTTTGGCATCCGGCTGTGGCAGCAAGACCCTTGTGCGAATGGGCGGAGGTAGTCTGAAATCGCTGGTTGTTTTTGTTGTTTTGGGGGTTGCTTCCTTCGCGACACTGAAAGGCATAACGGCGGTTATGCGTGTGATGACCGTTGACCGTGTCTATTTTGAATCGGCATCCGGTTCGCAATTGCCGCAGATTTTTGCAGGAGCGCTTGGCGGGAATGCGACGGCCGCCCTAACGCTCGGCCTATTGATGGGCGTTGCGCTGGTTATATGGGCGCTGATGGGCAAGGGGTTTATGGATTTCAATAACCTGCTGGCCGGCTTGGGTATTGGAATGTTGGTGGTTTTTGCCTGGTGGCTCAGCGGAAGTTTTGGGCATGTCGCCGAGCATCCCGAAACTTTGCAAGAAGCCTTTTTGGCGACCAACTCGGGCCGTGCCGAAGCATTGTCGTTTGTGGCTCCGATCGCCTATTCACTTGACTGGTTGATGTTCTTCAGTGACAAGAGCAAATTGCTGACGTTAGGCGTGGTGTCGGTGGCAGGTGTTGTGACGGGCTCAGCCCTGATAGCGCTTTTAGGTGGGACGTTCAGGTGGGAGGGTTTTGGTGGCACTGAAGACATCGCCAATCACCTGGTTGGCGCGGTGCTGATGGGTGTGGGTGGTGTTACTGCACTGGGTTGCACGGTCGGGCAGGGATTGAGTGGAATTTCGACTCTCAGCGTCACCAGTTTTTTTGCTGTTGCCGGGATTTTTTCCGGTGCTGTTGCAGCCTTCAAATACCAGATTGCACGCCTTGAGCACAGCGACTGAGGCGATCCATCCTGCCGATATTAAACGTCGATTTGCGGCCCTGGATCGCCTTTATGGCGTTGACGGTGGCAACCGAATTCGCAGTGCACACGTGGCCGTGATTGGCGTAGGTGGTGTGGGTTCCTGGGCCGCGGAAGCGTTGGCTCGCAGCGGTGTGGGGCATTTGACATTGATTGACCTCGACCATGTCTCGGAATCCAACATCAATCGGCAGGTCCACGCCATCACCCCAACCGTCGGCCAATCCAAAGTGCAGGCCATGCAAGAGAGAATTTCAACGATTAACCCAGAATGCCAGGTGAATTGTGTTGACGAGTTTGTCTCTCCCCAAAATTGGCCGGCCTTGCTGCCGACGGATGTCAATGCGGTAATCGATGCATGTGACCAAATTTCTGCAAAAACCTGCATGGCGGCCTGGTCTTTTCATTCGAATATTGATTTCATTTCGGTGGGTGCGGCGGGCGGCAAAAGGCTCGCACACAAAGTTGATGTGGACGATTTGAGCCAATGCACCCATGATCCGCTTTTGGCGCAGCTTCGCTACCAGTTGCGAAAGCACCATCGCGCGGCACGAGAAGGAAAAAAAATCGGTATCCCTTGCGTCTTTAGCCGTGAAGCCGTGGCCTCGCCTGATCCATCCTGTGCCGTGGAAAACGACAACTCCCTCAACTGCCATGGGTATGGATCGCTGGTGAGCGTGACGGCGACCTTCGGGTTTTGTGCGGCCGGGTGGGTCATTGATAAAATTGGAGCCACCATTGGATGAGTGGCTGAAAATAACGTTATAATTTAAGGCTTTGCTGCACAGTGAACAGACGGTCGAAAGGTTGCGCTGCTATTGGTTGCAAATTGGTTTCAAGACTCGGTTTCATGGGTTAAACCAGACAACGCAAGTTTTGAATCCGTGATGGGACGTTAGCTCAGTCGGTAGAGCAGCGGACTTTTAATCCGTTGGTCGGCAGTTCGAGCCTGCCACGTCCTACCAAATTGGGAGGCCTGACAGAAATGTCAGGCCTTTTTTTTGCTTATACGATTGAGCGCTAAGATCTAGCGCTTAACAATTGAGCACCAAACGGATCGAGCAGTTAGGCAGTTTCCAATACAGCCGACAGTTCAAGCCAACGGTCTTCCAGTGCTTTCAGCTCGTCATTGACGTCTTTGAGCCGCTTTCCCAGATCAGCAACTTCTGCTGCAAATGGTTGGTCAGTCAGCCGATTTTCCAGCGTGCTGCCTTCCGAGTTCAGGACTTTCATTCGACTTTCGATGTCAGCGATTTCGCGCTGAATGCGCTGCCCGCTAGGGGCTTTTCCGCCAGTTGATTTTGGGCCCTTTGCTTTGCCTGCAGCAGTCGGCGTAGCCGCAACACGACTGGCTGCCCTCGTTGCGTCTTTGATGGCTTCGCGCTGGCGTTTGGCTTCGTCCAGCAAATAACGTTGATAGTCGTCGAGGTCACCGTCAAATGGTTCGATTCCTCCTCGAGAAACCATCAAAAACTCATCACAAACGGCGCGAAGCAGGGCACGATCATGGCTGACCAGCATGACAGTGCCTTCAAACTCGTTGAGTGCCATAGAAAGCGCTTCACGCGTGGCCAAATCGAGGTGGTTGGTTGGCTCATCCAGCAGTAGCAGGTTCGGGCGCTGCCATACGATCATGCAAAGCACCAGCCTTGCCTTTTCGCCTCCGCTCATGCTCCCTACAGCCTGCTTGACCATGTCGCCACTGAAGTTGAACGTGCCTAAAAAGCTTCTCAAATCCTGCTCGCGGGTTTGCTGGCCGGCAATCTTTCCTATGGCAGTCAATTCTTTGACAAGGCGAATCATGTGTTCCAACGGTGTATCCATGGGGCGCAACACATCCAGTTCCTGCTGTGCAAAATAACCGATGTTCAACCCTCTGCCCTCAGTCACCTCACCACCCAGCGGCGCCAACGCCCGCGCTATGGTTTTGACTACCGTGGATTTGCCCTGACCATTGGCACCCAAAATACCAATGCGCTGGCCCGCCAAAACTGATCGGCTGACATTGGTGACGATCACCGTAGGTGCAGTGTCTGCGGGTGACTCTTCAGGGGGTGGATAACCAAAACTCACGCCTTGCATCGACAACATGGGGTTGGGCAAGTTGACTGGTTCCTTGAATTCAAAGGTGAAATCCGCCTCAGCCAGCAAAGGCGCAATTTTTTCCATCCTGTCCAGAGCCTTGACCCGGCTTTGCGCCTGTTTGGCTTTGCTGGCTTTGGCTTTGAAGCGGGCAATGAACTTTTGCAAGTGGGCAATTTTGTCTTGCTGCTTGGCGTAGGCGTTTTGTTGCAACTCGATTTGCTCGGCCCGCATATCTTCAAACTTGCTGTAATTTCCGCCATACCGCATCAGCTTTAAGCTGTCGATGTGCAGCGTAACATTCGTCACAGCATCCAGAAACTCACGATCGTGGCTGATGACAATCATGGTTCCTTCGTACCGCTTGAGCCAGGCTTCCAGCCACACCAACGCATCCAGATCCAGGTGATTGGTGGGTTCATCGAGCAGCAGCAAATCCGAAGGGCACATGAGGGCTCGGGCTAATTGCAATCGCATTCTCCAGCCACCCGAAAAGCTGTTCACCGGGTTGTCCAGCTCAGTGGTCTTGAAGCCAAGGCCCAGGATAAGCGCTTGCGCACGCGCAGGTGCATCGTGCGCACCAGCGTCTTGCAGCGCCATATAGGCGTGGGCCATCCGGTCGTAATCTTCAGTTGATTCTGCGCTGGTGACCTCTTCTTGTGCACTGAGCAACTGGGTGTCCCCCTCAACGACAAAATCAGTGGCGTTCTGGTCGGTTTCCGGCATGTCCTGCGCGACTTGTCCCATGCGCCACTGAGGCGGAATGTAAAACTCACCCACATCTTCATGCAAGCCGCCGTTCAGCAGCGCAAAAAGTGACGATTTTCCGGCTCCGTTGCGGCCAACGAGGCCCACTTTTTCACCCGGGTTCAGGTTGACGGAAGCGTTTTCCAACAGGAGTTTGGCGCTGCGGCGAAGCGTAATGTTTTTCAGGGTAATCACAGCGAATTTTTCTTCAAGGCATCAAATGTCAAAACCACGACCTGATCGTCTCCGGCACTGGAGGGCAGCCAAAAACCCTCCAGCGCTGGAAAGGCCGTTTCAAAATGGGCGCGTTCATGGCCAATCTCCAACACCAGGATTCCAATTTCCGTCAGGTGTTTTTGTACTTGTGCCAACAACGTGCGAACGAAATCCATGCCATCCGTGCCACCCGACAGGTTGCCATCCAGGGCAATGGCGGGTTCCGCCCGGAATTCGGCCGGCAAACCAGCCATGCTCTGTGCGTTGACATAAGGTGGGTTGCACAGTATCAAATCAAAAGGACCCTTGGCAACCAAAGCAGGAGCCAGCAATCCATCAGAATGAAAAAGCTGAATGCGGGAATCCAGTGTGTGCCTGTCAATGTTGATTTGTGCAACTTCCAGCGCTTTAAGCGACAAGTCTGATGCACAAACCACGATGTCCGGAAATTCCATAGCGGCCAAAATGGCCAGGCTGCCATTTCCAGTACACAGGTCCAACACCTTGTGTGTGTTTTCGTGCAGCCATGGGTCAATGGTGCCGTTAACCAGTAACTCGGCGATGAGAGACCGCGGTACGATGACCCTTTCGTCGACATAAAACGGAACACCCTGTAACCAAGCTTCCTGGGTCAGATAAGCCGACGGTTTGCGGGTTTCAATTCGCCGCTTGAAAAGTGCCTGCAATGCTCGGTGCTCGTCTGGGGTCAGAACCCGTTCAGCGATGATGCCTTGGGTCAAATCGGTGTCCAGTGCCAATCCCAACTGCCAAAGGGTCAGCCAAACAGATTCATCAAACGCATTTTCCGTTCCGTGCCCAAATGAAACACCAGCGGTATCAAGCAGGTGGGCAGCTTGCTCAATCCATTCGATCAGCTTCACTATGCAGCGGCCGCCAAATTTTCAAGAATTCGGCGATAGATGTTTTTCAAAGGCTCAATGTCAGCGACCGGCACGTTTTCATTAATCTTGTGAATAGTGGCATTGGTGGGCCCCAGCTCGATGACTTGGGGGCAAATTTTGGCCATGAATCGGCCATCGCTGGTGCCGCCTGTTGTCGAGAGCTCTGTCTCCAATCCATTCTCTGACGTTATGGCACTCTTGACTGCGTTGACCAGTGTTCCGGGTTCGGTAAGGAATGGAAGCCCGCCTACGATCCAAGTTAAATCATATTGCAGCCCGTGTTTATGAAGCACGGCATTGAGACGTGACTGCAGGTTTTCAACTGTGCTTTCGGTGCAAAATCGAAAATTGAAATCAACGACAACAGCGCCCGGAATGATGTTTCCGGCACCGGTGCCACCGTGAATGTTACTCACCTGCCACGTTGTCGGCGGGAAAAAGGAGTTCCCGTTATCCCAATCGGTCGCGACCAGTTCAGCCAGCGCAGGTGACAAGTCGTGAATCGGGTTTTTGGCCAGGTGCGGGTAGGCAATATGGCCCTGAATGCCCTTGACGGTGAGTTTGCCGCTCATGGTTCCGCGCCGACCGTTTTTAATCATGTCACCCGTTTGGTTGACGGATGTCGGTTCACCCACGATGCAGTAATCAAGAACTTCACCGCGTTCAACGAGTGCTTCACAGACTTTGAGCGTGCCATCCACCGAGGGACCTTCCTCATCACTGGTTAGCAAAAGGGCGATATTCAAATTGGCGTGGGGTGCCGCGGCAACAAATTCTTCTGTTGCAACAACAAAGGCGGCAATTGACGTCTTCATGTCACTCGCGCCTCGGCCATACAGACGACCATCGCGGTGGCTCGGAACGAATGGGTCGCTATTCCATTGGTCCAGTGGGCCGGTCGGCACGACGTCGGTATGGCCCACAAAAACAATGGTCTTGGTGCCTGCCATCTTTTGACCAGATGGACTCGCCATGCGCTTGGCCCACAGATTGGTAACCCGAAAATGATCAGGACCGCGAACCAAGGTTTCGCAGGCAAAGGCCAAGGGTGCCAGCCGATGGGCAATGATGTCCTGGCAACCACCATCGTCTGGAGTGACTGATCTGCAGGAGATCAATTGCTCGGCCAAGTGAAGTGTGGCTGACATCAGTGTTTGACATCCAAAGTGATTTCGGTGAAGGACGGTTCGTCATCCGGGTCATCCTGGGGCGCTTCAACCGCTTTTTTGGCACTGAAATCGTTTTGCATGCGCCACATGAGGTTGGTGGGGGAATCAGAGTTGGCCAGGCCTTCCTTGCGCTCCACAATGCCTTCAACAATGAGTCGTGCAATGTCGGCTTCGAAGCTTTGTGACCCTTCAGACATGGATTTCTCCATGGCTTCCTTTACGCCCGAGAAGTCACCTTTTTCGATCAGTTCGGAAATGAGCTTGGTGTTGAGCAAGATTTCCACGGCAGCTACCCGGCTGCCAGTTGTGGCTTTCAACAGACGCTGGGACACGATGGCCTTGAGGGCTGCCGCCAGATCGCCCAGCATGGTTTGGCGCACCTCGACCGGATAAAAGCTCAAAATGCGGTTCAGCGCCTGGTAGCTGTTGTTGGCGTGCATGGTCGCCAGACACAAGTGGCCTGACTGAGCATAGGCAATCGCGGCAGACATGGTTTCACGGTCACGAATCTCACCGATCAAAATTACGTCGGGCGCTTGACGCAGCGCATTTTTTAACGCGACGCCGAGCGATTGCGTATCGGTGCCAATCTCGCGCTGGTTCACAACAGATTTTTTGTTTTTGAACAGAAATTCGACCGGGTCTTCGATGGTGAGGATGTGGCCTGATTGCGACTCGTTGCGCAGGTCAATCATGGAGGCCAAGGTGGTGCTTTTGCCAGCACCGGTAGAACCCACCATCAATAGAAGTCCGCGCTTTTCAAGAATGAGGTCAGCCAGGATCAGGGGAACACCCAGCGAATCCAGTGCGGGCACCTGGTTGGGAATAAACCGGATAACCGCTGCAATCGAGCCGCGTTGGCGCATGCCACTGAAACGGAACCGGCCAATACCCGCCATGGAAAAGCCCATGTTGAGTTCGCCGGTTTCCTCAAGCTCGACCATTTTCTCTGCCGGAAGCACTTCAGCCAGCAGATTGCGCGGTGCGTCGGGCGGCAACAACTGTGAATTGATCGGCAGGCATTGCCCGTTGATCTTGATGAGGGCAGGCGAGTGTGCAGAAAGGTAGACGTCAGACGCTTTCTTGTCGCTCATCAGGCGCAAGATGCGTTCCATCGTGCCCGGAGGTGCGGCCGGGGCTGGCGCTGGCGCAGGTGTGGCTGTGGGAACTGCAGACATCGGGTGCTCCTCAGGTGAAAGATCAGTCGCGCAACAATTCGTTAATGCTGGTTTTGGCGCGGGTAGCCGCCGTAACCTGTTTGACAATGACTGCGCAGTACAGGCTGTGGCTGCCGTCTTTGGCAGGCAGGTTGCCACTGACCACCACGGAACCGGAAGGAATGCGGCCGTAAGTAATTTCACCCGTCATGCGGTTGAAAATTTTGGTACTTTGGCTGATGAACACACCCATCGAAATGACTGAATTTTCTTCAACGATAACGCCCTCGACGACTTCAGAACGGGCTCCAACAAAACAGTTGTCTTCAATGATCGTGGGGTTGGCCTGCAGTGGCTCCAGAACGCCACCAATGCCAACACCGCCGCTCAAATGCACATTTTTGCCAATTTGCGCGCAGCTGCCGACAGTGGCCCAGGTGTCGACCATGGTGCCCTCATCGACATAAGCGCCGATGTTGACGTACGAAGGCATCAGGATGGCACCCTTGGCAATGTAGCTGCCGCGCCGCGCAACGGCAGGTGGCACCACGCGCACACCTGCAGCCTTCATTTGGGCTTCGTCCAGATGGGCAAATTTGGTGGCCACCTTGTCATAAAAGCCCAAATCACCTGCCCGCACCACCGCGTTGTCTTTGAGTCGGAAACTCAACAAGACAGCTTTCTTGATCCATTGGTGCACCGTCCATTGGCCAACACTTTCGCGGGTGGCGACACGTAGGCGCCCGGCATTGAGTTCGGCAATGACGTGCTCCACAGCGTCCAGTGTTTGTTGGGGTGCTGAAGTGGTTGATATGCTGGCACGGTCTTCCCAGGCAGCGTCGATGATGGATTGCAGTTGTTGAGTCATGTAGTTACAAAAAAAGGAAAAGAGCTCAGAGTCGGGTTGCAAGTTTGGAATTCAAATTAGCCTGGCCTTCAGGTTTGTGCGTTGCAAAAATCAACGATCCGTTGGGCTGCTTCAAGGCATTCGCTGGTTTGCGCGACAAGCGCCAGGCGGATACGCCCGCTACCGGGGTTGTGGCCATTGAATTCGCGGGCCAAATAGCTGCCCGGCAACACGGTCACATTGTAGTCAGCATAGAGAGCCCGGGCGAACGCAACGTCGTCGCCCTTCCAGCGATTTTGCGGAACAGCGGCCCATAGATAAAAAGCGGCATCGGGCAGCGCCACATCGAGCACGTCTGCCAATATTGGCGTGACGGCCGCAAATTTGGCGCGGTATTGGTTGCGATTGGCGACCACGTGTGCTTCATCGCTCCAAGCGGCGCAACTGGCGAACTGAACCACCGGGCTCATGGCGCTGCCGTGGTAGGTGCGGTACAGCAAAAACTGTTTCAGGATGGCAGCATCTCCAGCAACAAAGCCGCTGCGCATGCCGGGAACGTTGCTGCGTTTGGAAAGGCTGGTCAGGGCAACCAGATTCTTGAAATTTTGCAGACCACATAGTTGCGCCGCCTGCAAACTTCCCAGCGGCGGTTCGTCGCGGAAATAAATCTCGCTGTAGCACTCATCCGAGGCAATCACGAAACCGTGCTTTTCACTGAGCGCAAAGAGTTTTTTCCAGTCATCCAGGCCCATCACGGCACCGGTTGGGTTACCTGGCGAACATACAAAAACCAATTGCGTTTGCGCCCACACGGCTTCAGGCACATTGGCAAAGTCTGGTGCAAAGTTTTGGGCCGGTATAGCTGGAACAAACCAGGGTTTTGCACCCGACAGCAGTGCCGCACCTTCGTAAATTTGATAAAAAGGGTTGGGGCAGACAACCCAGGGTGGTGTTGCTGATGAGCCGGGGTGTTTTTGCGGATCAATGACCGTTTGCGCCAAGGCAAACAAGGCCTCGCGAGAACCGTTTACCGGCAAAACCTGTGTGGCCGGATTCACCACCAAGCCGTAACGGGTATGCAACCAGTCAGTGCAGGCCTTGCGCAAGCTCGGGTCGCCGGCGGTTGCCGGGTATGTAGCCAAGCCGCTGGGCTGGGCGCGGGCTGATTGGTCTAACGCATCCAGGATGAAAGCCGGGGTCGGGTGTTTGGGTTCACCAATCCCCAAGCTGATCGGTCGATAAATCGGGTTGGGTGCGATGCCTTCGAACAGTTGGCGCAGGCGTTCGAATGGGTAGGGTTGCAGTTGGGCGAGCAAGGGATTCATGTGCCCCCGATTATCCCGCGTTCAAAAGCGGCAGTCTTTCCGCGGTGCGGTTTAGTGACCGCGGCTTACGTGATTCAGGCAGGCTATTTTTTGGCCCCCGAAGCGGGCTTGGCAGTAGGTTTGGCATCAGGCTGCGCTGGTTTGACATCGCCAATCACGCCTTTGAGTGGGCAGATTTTGAATGCGGGGCATTTTTCGCAGCCTGAAACGATGGCGATGGGGCAGAGGGTCATGAAGGTTTGCCTGGTTGGTTTGATTAACAGGAGGAGGTGATGAATTTATTTAATTTGAATTTGCGATAGATAAGAAATATGATTATGTTAATGAATTAATTGCACAGTAAGCTATTTATTTCATATTAATAAATATCTATTTTTAATCATTATTTATACAAAAACTTTACAAGTAAGCGTTGTAGCATTCCGAGTCATGTTCGGCGACGACTGGCGCCATTGACCAGCACAACATATAACTCGCCACAATATTTGCCGTGCAGGTTTTTGCAATCGCCCAGTGTGGCACGGATCGACTGTTCGCAGTTGTGAATTTATGCACTGCGGGTTGATGGCCCTGATTTCAAAGTTCGTACCAACAAAACCAAAAAGGCGATGGTGGTTGCGGCCAGGGCAACCACACTGGTGATCCAAAAAGCATCAGGCGTGTTCATGGCGGGCCACGGCCCCAGGCCCCGGTAGGCCAGCAGATAGCCGCCGCCCAGGCCTCCGCCCCACAAGAAAACGGCGTAAATCAGAAACGGCAGAAATGCCATCTTGAAACAACGCAATGAAAACAGGCAAACGGTCTGCAGTGCATCAAATGCGTGATACACGGCAACCCATGCCAGCAAAGGAATGGTCAGTGCCAAAATATCGGGTTGATTGGTGTAGATCGGCGCGATAGCAAACCGCGCCAGCAGCAGCAGCGCACTCAGAACCACGGCTGCGCCAGAAACGCAGGCGAATCCCAGCCAAACTACGCGTCTGGCCGTGGCGGGTGCACCAGCACCCAGCCAGTAGCTGACGCGGCTGCTGGCGGCGATTGATATGGCCAACGGCACCATATAGAGCAGCGCCGTCAAGTTGATCGCGATCTGATGGCTGCTGGCCGCGATTTCCCCCATGCGCGCGATAAACAGGGCCATGAGGGTGAACGATGTGACTTCCACCATGACGGCGAGGGCACTGGGAATGCCCAATTGTGCAAACGATGCGATTTGCCGCCAGTCGGGCTTCTCCAGCGGTTGCCAGATGGCAAATGGCCGGTACATCGCGCGCGATCTGATCTGCCAAATGGCGACGGCACACAGCGCGTAATTGACAACCAGCGTGGCCAATGCACAACCCACGGCACCTCTTGCATCCAGCCCCATGCCGCCGAAAGCAAACCATATGGACAATGGCACCTTGACCCCCAAGGAGCCAATTTGCAGCCAGGTCACCAGCAGGGGCTGGCCCAGGCTTTGGTTGAGCGTACTGAACATCCTGAAAACCAAGGCGGGTGGAAGCGACCAGGCTAGCACGCTCAGGTAAGTTTGCGCTTCAGGGCGCAAGGATTCGGGTACCTGTGCCCAACTAAAAACCGGCTGGGCATTGAGCAGAATCAGCATTCCAATAACCGCGACCATGGCGCAGAGGTACAACGCCTGTCGAAACGACTCGCCCAAGGCTGATTTATTGCCGGCCCCGTTCAGCTCAGCCCAAATCGGCAGGAGGGCCTGCAGCACGCCCAGCAGCGCGACAAACACGCTGACATAAATGGCGGAGCCCACGGACAACGCAGCCAGCGACGCACTGGAGAATCGCCCAGCGACGATGGTGTCGGTAACGCTATAAGCCATGACGGCGAGTTGCCCGACCAGCACGGTCGTCGCATGGCGGGCGATGGTTCTTAATTCAGACACCGAAACTTCAAGGCGGGGCGACCCGACGGAACAGCAGAACGTCGTCGTCGCGATCCGTTGGCCGATAACCAAAGTACTTGGGTGTCCATTGGCGCATTTGAACAGCGCCTGCCAGTGCGGCTACCTTGTCTCGATCGACCAGCAGCCATGGGCAGGTGGTTTGCGAGTTGGCCGGTTGCAGGTGCAGACGAGCGTGAAACTGGAAGGCCGCAATTTGGCCGCGATCCAGGCCAAAAGTTTCGACGCAAGGTGGTGCGCCTATCACGGTGCTGATTTGGGTAGTCAATGCCGTGTAGCTTCGGGCGAAATTGAGCAGGGGCAGCCATAGCGTCATCAGCAGCAGCCAGCACAGTGCAGCGCCGCCTGCAGGCAGCACCATGCTTTTCCAGATGGCTGCGCGGTGGCGGCCCACCCGCCATTTCACAAGCCAGGCCCAGGCCAGGGTGGCGCCCGTTGCGATCAGCAAAGCCACCAGTGAGAAGGTGGGCTGAAATCCGGGCACCAGCCGCGCTACGTTGGCAGCGGGCTGAGGCGGCAGGCCAGTCTGCATGGCAATCCAGACGACCCAAATGACAAAGGCACAGCCGGTGAAAAAAACCAGGGTGAACCAATCGATCAATGACGCAACGCCGCGCTGAAGCGTCGGCAACGCGAAAGCCGCTAACGTGGCCAGTGCTGGCAAGGATGCCAAAAGTGCACGGTCACCGGCGGACGTGGTCAAGGTATTGCCGACCGTCACTGTGGCAAAGAGCAACGGCAATGCCAAATGCCGAGACATGTTGCCTTTGGCGATTTGAAGCAGTTGCCACCGCCAACGCCACAGGGTCCAAAGCGTCAAGGGCCAGGCAGGCCAGGTGAACCACAACAAAAGCCGACCTACGCCGTGGAAATCTGCCCAGTTCTCGTTGGGCGGGGCAATTCGCCATTGCCACAGATCCAGAGAAGTGGCCAAATAGGCAGTTACGGCCAGCAGCAGCACCAATCCCCACGTCACAAGATCGGGACGCTGCGGTTGACCCAGTACCATAACAGGGGTTGGTGAGTTGGCCTGGCGATCCAGAAGCCGGATGACACAGGCGCCCACCAGCAACAACAGGGCTACGGTTGGTGCACCTGAAAACGTGAGGCCCAATACGCCCACCAATGCGCAAAAGGCGGGTATCCAGACGGCATAGTGCAAGGCTGCGAAAGCGTAAAAGCTGAGCGCTGTAAACATCAATTGCGCGCTTGCCGGGGTGGTTTCGTGCCCCAACTGGGCCAAGCCCAGGCACGCAATGCTGGCCAGCAATCCGCCATCTGCCATGGCGCGGGCATAGTCGGCGGGCTCGGCTTCGCCACCAAATGCAAAAGCGACGGGTTGGGCTTGGGGGCTGCGGGCCAGGTAATACACCGCGTACCAAGTAGCGACCAGGGTCAAACCCAGCATTAAGGCATGTAACAACCGTACTGAAAAATCGGCAGGAAGACCCCAGGATGTAGCCATGATCGCCCACGCACCCAGCCAATAGGGCATCAGGGCGTCGACCTGTACAGGTAGACCCATCAATTGCGGCGTAAACCAGGGTGAATCACCTCTCGCCAGTTCGGCCATGTAGCCAAACGCTGTCATGTCGGCGCTTTTCCAAGGGTCGCGACCGAAAAAGCCCGGCAACACATAGGCGATGCAAAACAGCCACAAGGCCAATCGCGGAAGTCGGCGCACCGCATCTTGTGCCACGATTGCTGGGTTAGGCTGTTTCACGAAAACGAGGCTGAGTAGAGGTTAAACACGTGACAATGGTTGCACCTAGGGCAGACAGAAAACAAAAGGGCAGCGCGGTATGCCGGCTGCCCTTGTTTTGCACAATCTGTCTTCCCTTGTATTGACACATGAAGCGCACATTTGAAGCGCACACCTGTCAGTGGCCGACGACGGCTCCTACATGCTTATTTGGCAGTAGTTTTAGCGAAACGGTTACGGAACCGCTCAACACGACCGCCCATGTTGTCGACAGATTTTTGGGTGCCGGTATAAAACGGGTGTGACTCGCTCGATGTGTCTAGCTTGTACAAAGGCAACTCGCGGCCGTCTTCCATCTTGATCATTTCCTTTGCATTGGCGCAGGAACGCGTGACGAACTTGAAATTGTTGGACAAATCCAGAAAACAAACGTCGCGATAGTTGGGGTGAATCCCGTCTTTCATATGAAGCTCCATCAATTGCGAGAGCCACAGGAGACTATTCCCCAGCACTTTTCGCTAAACCATCAATTATACAAAATTTTTCAGGCTATCCGCCCTTTCGCATCTGCTCAAAAAACTCGAGGTTGGATTTGGTCGCCTTCATTTGTTTGAGCACCAGTTCCATGGCATCGATTTCGTCCATGTTGTAGAGGAACTGGCGCAATATGCGGGTTTTCTGCAGAATTTCCGGCGCCAGCAGCAACTCCTCACGTCGCGTACCGCTTCGGTTCAGCTGAATCGATGGGAAAACGCGTTTTTCATAGAGCCGGCGGTCCAGGTGGATCTCGCAATTACCCGTGCCTTTGAACTCCTCAAAAATCACTTCGTCCATGCGGCTGCCGGTGTCAATCAGAGCGGTGCCGATGATGGTCAACGACCCGCCTTCTTCCACATTGCGGGCCGCGCCCAGGAAGCGTTTGGGGCGCTGCAGGGCGTTTGAATCGACGCCGCCGGTCAACACTTTGCCGGAAGATGGCACCACATTGTTGTAAGCGCGGGCCAAACGCGTAATGGAATCAAGCAGGATCACCACATCCATTTTGAGTTCAACCAAGCGTTTGGCGCGTTCAATCACCATTTCAGCGACGTGGACGTGACGGGCTGCAGGCTCGTCAAAGGTCGACGCAATCACTTCGCCCTTGACGGTGCGTTGCATCTCGGTCACCTCTTCAGGCCGCTCGTCAACCAGCAGCACCATCAGGTGGCTGTCCGGATAGTTGGCAGAAATGGCGTGGGCGATGTGCTGCATCATCACGGTTTTACCGCTCTTGGGCGGTGCTACCAACAGGGCGCGTTGGCCTTTGCCAATCGGCGCAATCAGGTCAATCACGCGCCCGGTGATGTTCTCGTCACCCTTGATGTCACGCTCCAGTTTCATCTGGACTTTCGGAAACAGTGGGGTCAGGTTTTCAAACATGACCTTGTGCTTGTTGCTCTCCGGCAGGTTGCCATTGACCTGATCGAGCTTGTTGAGCGCGAAATAACGTTCGCCGTCTTTCGGGGTGCGCACTTCACCTTCGATCATGTCCCCGGTGTGCAGGTTGAAGCGGCGCACCTGGCTCGGGCTGATATAGATGTCGTCGGTGCTGGCGGTGTAACTGGTGTCCGGACTGCGCAGAAAACCAAAGCCGTCGGGCAAAATTTCCAGAACGCCATCGGCAATGATCTGTTCACCCGCGCGGGCGCGTTTCTTGATGATGGCGAACATCAGTTCCTGCTTGCGCATGCGGCCAGTGTTTTCAATTTCAAGCTCTTCAGCTTGCTTGAGGACTTCTGACACGTGCAGTGCCTTGAGTTCGTTTAAATGCATGAGGTAATGTGCGAATTGGGCCTATGGCAGGCGAATTGAAAAAGCGAGGTGTTATCCGTTGAAGAGATGTGCAACCGAGAACTGCAAACCAGGAGTGAAAACTGTTGGGGGAGGTACTGCTTGGGCGGCGACTCGCCCTTGCAAAGGCCAATTGTTCTGGCCGGGAACTCGAACCTGCCCCATCGCTGAAGCAGGTGATCTGGGAAGATTATGACAGGATTCCGGACGGGGGCCTACCGTCGGCATCGGTTGGCATCGGCCAACAGCGTCTGGGGAGCAGCAGTGGCGTCATGCAAACAAGGTTGAATGCACCGAGCCGCCTGACGCGGGAAGCCACCGTGGCCTGGAAGTGTCTGACTCAGGCCAGTTGTTGATCAATGAAGGCGGTCATCTGAGCCTTGCTCATGGCGCCTACCTTCGTAGCAGCCAATTGGCCGCCTTTAAACAGCATTAACGTTGGAATGCCGCGGATTCCGAACTTCGCGGGGATGTCGCGATTTTCATCAACGTTCATCTTGGCGATTTGCAATTTGCCGGTGTAAGTGCTGGACAATTCATCCAGAATCGGCGCAATCATTTTGCAAGGGCCGCACCATTCAGCCCAATAGTCGACCAGGACAGGCTGGGTGCTTTGCAGAACGTCTGCTTCAAAAGAAGCGTCGGAGACATGTTTGATGAGATCGCTGGCCATGGTGGATTCCTTGAAAATTGCCGCCTGGAGTCTTCGCTGGCGGGGCAGGGGGGTGGAACGGGCAATGAGAAAAGGTTGACGAAGATGCAAGTACAGTGGGGAAATTGTGACAGAAATCAAGCCGTGCCATTCCCGGGAGCCCAATATCAACCGGGCTTTGCAACCGTGCAGGAGCAGACTCTGACAGGGCGGTTACCAACGCCAGCTTCGACTGGTTGAAATTATTCATGGCGGACATAGACAAAAACCATCAGCCGGTTCATCACGCATTGCGCACGTGGGTTGCCGTTGCAGAGCAAATCAGGGCCTTGGTTGCGGCGCGGCAGGTTCACCCTTCGAAGGTAGTGGTCTTGGTGCCGTACGCGCAATTGATTCACACGCTGCGAGATGCGTGGGTGGCCAGTGCGTCGGCGGGTGCGATTGGCTTCACACCTCAATTCCAGTCCACCATGAATTGGGCTCGGTCATTGGGCGCGTCGCTTCCCCAACCAGACGATCTGCAGCTTGACCCAGGCCTGGATGCGCTGAACGCCCGGTTGTGGATTGACCGGGCGGGTTTGTCCGCGCATGGGCCCATGCTGGTCCCCCTGGTGGTGGACGCTGCCCGAAGTCTGGCCCCTGTGGCAGCCGCTTTCGATCCCCTGGACCGTGTTGCCTGGAGCACCCGCATGGTGGCCCAGCTGTTTGGCGATGCACCGCATGACACATTGGTCTACGAAACGGCAGTTGCTCAATTGGCGTTGACCTGGGTTGGCCATTCGGTATTTGCGACCGATGTGCTGTTTGCTGCAAACCCGGCTTTGATGATCGTGTTGAAGGGCTTTCAGGACGACCCCCTGGTTCGTGCATTGGCCCTTCGCACGGGCGACCGTTGCGTTTATTTGGCGCTGGACGACCTGGCTTCGGGAGCTGGCGAAACCGCGCCGGAAGTCATAGCCTTGCATTCGACGTTGGATGCGCAAGATGAAGCGCAGTGCGCTGCAGCGTGTGTATTGCGTCACTTGGCGTTGGGGCGGCAACCGGTTGGCCTGGTCGCTGTTGATCGCCTGCTCACCCGCCGGGTTCATGCCTTGTTGCATGCACAAGGCGTTGTGATCCGGGATGAAACCGGCTGGAAGTTGTCAACCGCCCGTGCGGCGGCGGCGGTTGTTGGTTTGTTGAAGGCTTGCGCACAACAGCCCAGATCAGACGAGGTTCTTGACTGGCTGAAAAACGCGCCGGCCTTTGACCAAATGGCTGTTCAGGGCGCTGAGGCGTTTATGCGGCAGCAAGGCATCGGCCAATGGCCCGCAGACCAAACCCACCCAACGATAAACGCGGCCCCGCCCGAGCTGGTGGTTGGTTTGTTGCAGCGTGTCAATGCACTTCGGGCCACGTTTGC
Organism: Rhodoferax sp.; assembly: GCA_031417575.1. Taxonomy (GTDB): domain Bacteria; phylum Pseudomonadota; class Gammaproteobacteria; order Burkholderiales; family Burkholderiaceae_C; genus JANYCG01. The sequence continues at coordinate 28,434 of JANOVW010000269.1, forward strand.
ACAACCCCAAAGCCTGAAAGAATGGCTGAACGCGTTGCGCAACTTGCTGCAAGCCTCGGGCCATTGGGCCCAATTGCAAGCGGATGAAGCCGGTCATGCGGTCCGGCGGGCCTTGATGCTTGACCAAGCGCAAAACCAGCGCCAGGATCATGATCAGCGCCAGCCGCCGATACAGAGTCTGGATTCGCCTGCCCCGCATGAACCAGCGGTTCTTGCGGCGACCATGCGTTTTGCGGACTTCGCGCACTGGGTCAACCAGACGCTGGAAGGCACCAACTTCTTGCCAATTCATCCAGCCGATGCGCAGGTCATCATTTTGCCTTTGAGCCAACTACTGGGGCGCGTATTGCCTGCCGTGGTGCTCGCCGGGTGCGACGAAGCACGCTTTCCAACCATGCCTGAACCGGTGGGGCCCTGGACTGCGCTTCAGCGTGAAGTGTTGGGCCTGGCTTCCTCGGGCGCTTTGGCCAAGGCGCAGCAGGCCGCATGGAACTATGCCTTGCAAGCTCCCCGGCTTGATTTGTTGTGGCGTAACAGTGAGGGGGGCGAGCCCGTGTTGGCCAACGGGTATGTTCAGGCGCTGCGTTTGCATCCGGCTTTTCTGAACAGGCCGCTGGCGGCTGACCCGCGGGTGCCCAGGCGGCTCGCCCGCACGCCTGTTGCCCGTGCCAAAGTGCAGGCATCCGCTTTGCCGGTATCGCGTTTGTCGGCCACCGCCTATAACGACCTTCGCCAATGCCCTTACCGCTTTTTTGCACTTCGCCAATTGGGGCTGGCGCCGGCAGACGAGCTCGATTCAAGTCTGGACAAGCGTGATTTCGGCAATTGGCTGCATCGGGTGCTTTTTCATTTTCACAAGACCTGCCAAGGTGCAGGTCTGGCAACTGCCGACCCCCAAAGCGCCGATCTCATTCGGCAAATTGACCTCGCGGCTGATCTTGTGACGCGAGAATTGGGTCTGTCAGAAGCAGAATTTTTGCCCTATTCGGCCAGTTGGCCACAGGTGCGCCAGGGTTACCTGAACTGGTTGGCGCAACCACAAAACCAGAGTTTTTCAGAAGGTGAAGTGTGGCAAGAACTGCAACTTGGGTCGGTCAAGCTGGTGGGCAAACTGGATCGGATAGACCGCCCGGCCAATGGCCCCTTGGTATTGCTGGACTACAAGACCGAACCGCTGGAAACCACCCGTAAACGCATTAAATCGGGCTCGGAAGACACACAACTGCCTTTTTACGCGGCACTTTTTGATGTGCAGGCGGTGCAAGGTGCCTATGTGAACGTCGGCGAGCGGGAAGGCACTACCCACTTCGCGCAGCCTGATCTCGTGGCGCTCAGGGAGCAATTGGCCGAAGGAATTCTGGATGACATGCAGCGCCTGGCTGATGGGCATGACATGGTGGCGATGGGGCAAGGCTCCGCGTGTGCGTATTGCGCAGCCCGTGGCCTGTGCCGCAAAGACATGGTTTCTCAGGCTTGATCACCGCCATGTCGATCATTTATATCTCACTGGCTCCGACCGCCATTTTAGAGCCAAGGTGCCCGGCATGACGTCAGAGCTGGCCTATCAGCACAACGATCACGCCGTGAGCGCGGAAGGCTTTTATGCAATCGCCTGCGATCCGCGCCAGCATGTGCTGGTGGAAGCCTGTGCCGGTGCCGGCAAAACCTGGATGCTGGTTTCGCGCATCATTCGGGCCTTGATGCAGGGGTTGGACCCAACCACGGGTGAATGGGTCACCCAGCCCAACGATATTTTGGCCATCACCTTCACCAAACGCGCAGCCGGTGAAATGCGCGAAAGGCTGCAACAGTGGCTGATGGCTTTCTCCCAGGCCGACACTTCTGCACTCATCCACGAACTGACGCAGCGCGGGGTGGACATGGCCCGATTGGGCGACCTGCCTCAGCAGGTCCTGCAAAGCGCGTTGCAGGGCCTGTATCAGGCACTGCTTGCCAGTGGCCGCCAGGTTCAAATTCGCACGTTTCACAGCTGGTTTGCCAATTTGCTCGGTGCGGCTCCCTTGTCGGTGTTGTTGAAGCTGGGCCTGCCGCCCCATTACGAATTACTCGAAGACGATGCGCAGGCGGTGGCCTTGGTGTGGCAGCGGTTTTACGCCGCGCTGATTCAGCAACCACTGCTGCGAAGCGATTTTGAAATGCTGGTGCAAAAACACGGCCGATTTCAAACCGAAAAGGCTTTGAAATCGGCCTTGTCGAAACGACTGGAATTCACACTGGCCGATGCCAAGGGTTGTGTGGAACCCTCGGTGACCAATATGGGTTCGCGGTTTGCCGATTTCAAAGGCTTTGCCTCGCCCGAGGCCTGGTTGCTTGAGAACGCCAGCAGCGTAGAAGTCTTGCAAACAGCCGCGCGGGCGTTGGGTCGGGCTACTGCGCCAAGTTTTTCGCAGAAGGGTGTTGAGCTTGAAAAAGCGCTGGCCCTGGCGGATGTCGACGCCATCATCGCGGCGTTGCTCACCCAAAAGGGATTGCCCCGCAAGTTTGGTGAAAAAATTGTCGGGATTGAACAGGTGCGCTTGGCGCAGGGCCTGGTGGCGCGAATGCTTGACGCCAGAACCCAGCACGACGCGTGGGAATACCAGCAACGCATGACGCGTCTGACGCGCGTTCTGGTTGGCGAGTTTTCGTCGCTCAAACGTGAGCGCGGCTGGGTTGACATGAATGACCTGGAGACCGCCGCGCAATTGCTGCTGGCAGATCCGGTGTTGTCGGGCTGGGTGCAACAGCGTCTGGATGCGCGCATCCGCCATGTGCTGAT
>JANOVW010000270.1:0-2031 GCA_031417575.1 Rhodoferax sp.
TCGAGGTGCAAGGCGACCACCGCGAGGTGGTGATGGCGGCCTTGCAAAAATTGGGCTACACCGTCAAGTGGGTGGGTGGTTGAGCCCGCAGCCGTCAGCCAAAGCCCAACACGCCGCGCGCAAGCCCTGATGAAACCCGAAGACCTGCAAACCCTGGTCACCTTGCAAATGCCCTTTGGCAAATACAAAGGCACCCTGCTGGCCGACCTGCCCGGCAATTACCTGAACTGGTTTGCCCGAGAGGGCTTCCCCAAAAACGAAATCGGCCGCCTGCTGGCGCTGATGCAAGAGATAGACCACAATGGTCTGAAACCGCTGCTGGGGCCACTGCGATCCACTTCGCGCCCCAAGGCCAACACCACAAGCCCTTCACCACCCAAGCCCAGCAGCACCCCATGGCCACCCTGACTCCTGCTTTGGGCACCTGCGTATCGCGCATGACCAGCGGTGAGCGCCGAGTGGCCGAGCGGCTGGAGGCCAAGCTGGATGATGACTACCTCCTGTGGTACGACGTGCCCATGGGGCCTAAAAATGCCCACCCCGACTTCTGCGTGATGCACCCGCGCCGGGGCATCCTGGTACTGGAGGTGAAAGACTGGCGGCTCAGCATCCTCCTGCAGGCCGACAAGCAGACCTGCGAAATCTTGGGCGACAACGGCCCCAAGACCGTCATCAACCCGCTGGAGCAAGCCCGCCAATACGCCCACCAGGTGGTTCACGCACTGGAGCGCGACGCGCAACTGGTTCAAGCCGATGGGCTGCATGCGGGTAAGTTGGCTTTTCCGTGGAGTTATGGCGTGGTGTTGGCCAACATCACCCGCAAGCAGTTTGAAGCCGCCCAGCTACAGCACGCCATCGAACCCCACCGCGTGTTGTGCCAGGACGAGATGCTGGATGCCGTAGACGCCGAAAACCTGCAAAGCCGCCTGTGGGGCATGTTCCCCTATGGCATGCGCGGCGCTATCAGCCTGCCTCAGCTGGACCGGGTGCGCTGGATCATGTTTGCGCAGGTGCGCGTGCCGACGCAAAGCGCCCTGTTTAACGACAGCGACCCGGATGCCGACCTGCCCGGCATCATGCGCGTGATGGATCTGCAACAAGAGCAACTGGCCCGCAGCCTGGGCGAAGGCCACCGCGTCATCCACGGCGTGGCGGGTTCGGGCAAAACGATGATTCTGGGCTACCGCGCCGAATACCTGGCGCAAGCCAGCCCGCCGACAGCCAAGCCCATCCTGATCCTTTGCTTTAACGAACCGCTGGGTGTCAAACTGCACCGCGTCATGCAATCCAAGGGCTTGGGCGACAAGGTGCATGCGCGCCACTTTCATAAATGGTGTTATGACCAGCTCAAATACGCGGGGCAGGCCCTTCCCCCACAGGGCCCCAGGTTCGCGGAAGAACTTGTCGAACGCGTCATCCGTGCCGTAGAGCGCAGGCAAATCCCCAGCGGCCAGTATCAGGCGGTTTTGATTGACGAAGGCCACGACTTTGCGCCCGAGTGGCTGAAGCTGGTCACACAGATGGTAGACCCGGCCACCAACAGCCTGTTGCTGTTGTATGACGACGCGCAAAGCATTTACGAGCGAGCACGCTCTAAAACATTCAGCTTCAAAAGCGTGGGTGTGCAAGCCCAGGGCCGTACCACCATTTTGAAAATCAACTACCGCAACACCCAACAAATCCTGCAAACGGCCAACCTCATCGCGGCGGAATATATGAGCCCCCACGCTCCACCGCTACGCGGGCCGCTGCCCCCCAAGGGGGCTGATCCGGCTTGGGGCGGCCCGGCGCCGGATCGCCTATTGACGGCGGATGACCAGGACGAAGACGGCATCCCCCTGGTAAAACCCATCAGCTGCGGGCGCGAAGGCCAGGCCCCCATCATCATCAAACTGCCCACGCTGCGCGAAGAAGCGTTTGCCATTGCCGACCAGTTGAACCAAGCGCACCAAGAAGGCCACGCCTGGGGCGACATGGCTATTTTGTGCCCTGACTACCGCCTGCGCGACCTGTGCGCCCAGGTGCTGCACC
>JANOVW010000271.1:0-4073 GCA_031417575.1 Rhodoferax sp.
GCCATAGCGACGGTTTGTGCACCACCCGGCAAAGCCAGCGAGTGTGCCAACAGCGGCCCCAGCGTGTAGCCCATGAAGCCCGTCAGGGCAAAAACCGCTGGCAACGCCCATGCACTGTTTTGCAGCTTGTGCACCCCGAACAACAGGCCAAAGTAGCCCAGCAATGTGATCACGATGCCAGGTGCTGGCAGTTGAAGCGTCAGCGTGGCCATTGCCACCCCGGCGCTGAAAAGCAAAGTCATGGCCAGTAGCGCATAGGTGTTGCGCAAGACGCGCTTGACCGGGTTGGAATGCGACCCACCGGCGGTTGTCGCCAGATTCGGGTTTATCGCTGGGTAGCCAGAAGGTACAGGAGCCTGTGCGTGATTCATGGTGTTTTCCTTGGGTTGGGGGATTGTTTAGCCGCCGAGCGCCAGCTTTGCAGTACGGTCGCGCACGGGTTTTTGGGAACGTTGCAGGATGCGGATCAAAATCCGCGTGGCACGGCTCAGCGACCGATCGAGTGCGGTGCGCCAGTCCCGCGCCAGTGACGCAATCACCACGGTGCCAGCATTGTCGATTTTGAGTTCGACCTGGCAACGCTTGTCCACGCCGCCTCTTGGACCATTGACATCGGAGAACTGAACTTTGGCGCGCGGCACAAAGCTCGTCAGGCGTCGCAGGGCAAAACGTACGCGCTCCAATGAGAAATCTCGCATTTGTGCGCCTTCGCTATCCCGTGATTCAAAAATGATCTGCACCTTGTTTCTCCAGTCGGTTAAGGAAAGACCGACGTTAATAGGCAGAACTATTCTTAAAAAGCAGAATATTTCTAATTATCATTCCTAAAAAAACTAACTGAAAGCCCTGTTGCCGATAGCTGCTTCGAACGACAGGCAAAGGGCTACTTTTGAGCAGGGTCAATTGGATGGCCTGCTAAAGGCCGGCGTTGCAATCGGCCTGGGTTTGCCCGGCTGGCTGAAGCAGCCTAATGACCCGACAAGATCGGCCGCAACGGAAGTGAACGCAATAGCGCCATCACAATGGCTGCTGAATGATGTCTCGCAACTTCATCCACAAACCGCACAAAATCAATGGGCGCCGCATCGTCAGCGCGGTCTGAGATGGTGCGTACTGCGGCAAACGGGATGCCATAGTCGTGGCAGACCTGCGCGATGGCCGCGCCTTCCATTTCAACAGCCAAGGCATCGGGCAGTTCGGCCTGCAAGGCACAGCACTCGGCTGTACTGGATACAAACTGGTCACCGCTGACGATCAAGCCACGGTGCAATGCAGTGGCGGGCAGCGCCGCCGTGACGGCGTCTGCCACTGCCTGCGTCAACACCGAATCAGTCGGGAACCGGCTCAGGCCGTAAAGCGGCACTTCGTGGCGCGCAAATAGGGGCGACGCGTCCAGATCGTGCTGCAGGAAGCTGGTCGCCACGACGATGTCGCCGACCTGAACACCCGCACCCAACCCGCCCGCGACACCTGTGAAAACAATCCGCGTGACACCAAAACGCTCGATCAGCGCAGTCGCTGTTGTGGCCGCTGCCACTTTGCCGATGCGTGACAGCACGGCCACCACCGGGTGACCCTGAAGGTGCCCGCACCAAAATTCACGCCCTGCAGCCAGCTGCATGTGCTCATCGGGCATCAGTGCCAGCACAGCGGCCAACTCCTGGTGCATCGCACTGACGATGGCGAGTGTCACGGCAGCTCCTGCGATTCAGGCGGGCGGCAAGGCTTCCAGCCGTTGGGAGTCCTCAAGCAGCGTGACCCGCCACAACGTGCGCGGCAGCGCCGGGTCAATCAAGGTAGCGCTGTGCAAGAGCGCGGCGTTGTCCCACACCACCACATCACCCACACCGTAGGTCAGCGCATACTGAAACCGGGGTTGCGTGGCGTGGCATTTGAGTTCGTCGAGCAATTCACGCGCCTCCTGCTCGGCCATGCCTTCAATGCCAAAGGATGAACCCGACACCGCGTACAGCGCCTTGCGCCCGGTGAGCGGGTGCGGGCGGACGATGCGGTGGCGCACCCACTGCATTTTGTCTTCTTGCTCTTGGGTGAGCACCGATGCCACCGTGCGTGATTGTTGATTCAGGTCTTCCCGGTTGCCGTAATGGTGCCGCCCAATGAGCGGGTCTATACGGGCCTTCATGTCGTCGCTCAGAGCCTCATACGCCGCTTGCTGATCGGCAAACAGGGTGGCACCAAAACGCTGGCCGTCGCGCTCGGGAACTTGCAGCGAGTAAAGCGTGGTGGCGCGCGCGGGTTGCGCCAGGTAGGAGTAGTCGGTGTGAAAGTAGGTGCCGGCGTCTTGCAGACCAGTGGGCTGGCCGTCTTTCAGCACGTTCGACAAGATCAGGATGTCAGCAATTTGCGGGTGGTGAAACTGGGTGATGACGTGCGGCTGGGGCTGCCCCAGGCGCTGGGCGAAGGCGTGAAACTGCTGCGCCGTCAGGTTTTGCGCCCGCACCACTACCAAGTGGCGCTCAAGCCAGGTTTGCCAAATCCGATCAAAATCATCGTCACCCAAGCGGGCCAGGTTGGCCCCCAGGATTTCAGTGCCAAACCCCTCGGCGAGTGGCTGAAACTGCATGGTGGCCTGGCCCTACTCCAGCGCCTTGCCCATGTCTTCGACCACCTTCTTCGCGTCGCCAAACACCATCATGGTTTTGTCCATGTAGAAGAGTTCGTTGTCCAGCCCCGCGTAACCCGCCGCCATCGAGCGTTTGTTGACGATGATGGTCTTGGCTTTGTAGGCTTCCAGAATGGGCATGCCATAGATGGCGCTGCCTTTGATCATTGCAGCGGGGTTCACCACGTCATTCGCACCCAGGATGATGGCCACATCGACCTGGCCAAATTCGCCGTTGATGTCTTCCATCTCAAAGACCTGGTCATAGGGCACTTCGGCCTCGGCCAACAACACGTTCATGTGGCCCGGCATACGCCCCGCCACCGGGTGAATGGCGTATTTGACTTTGATGCCTTTGTGAATCAACTTTTCGGCCAGCTCTTTCACCGCGTGCTGCGCCCTGGCGACCGCCAGGCCATAACCGGGCACGATGACCACGGTTTCGGCATTGCCCAGCACAAAGGCGGCATCGTCGGCACTGCCGCTTTTCACGCTGCGCTGCACCGCTGCACCCGCCACGACCGTGGTGGCTTCACCGCCAAAACCACCCAAAATCACGTTGAAAAACGAGCGGTTCATGGCCTTGCACATGATGTAGCTCAAAATGGCCCCGCTGGAACCGACCAGCGAACCGGCGACGATCAGCATGGCGTTGTTCAGGCTGAAACCGATGCCCGCTGCAGCCCAACCCGAGTAGCTGTTGAGCATGGAGACCACCACCGGCATGTCGGCGCCGCCAATCGGGATGATGATGAGCACGCCCATGACAAACGCCATCACCGTGGCAACGGCAAAGTAAGTGGCGTCGCCCGTTACGGTGTACATCACCACGTTGGCCAGCAAGATCAGGCCCAAAACCAAATTGAGTTTGTGCTGCCCGGCAAACTGCACCGGCGCACCCTGAAACAAACGGAACTTGTAGGTGCCCGACAACTTGCCAAACGCGATCACCGAGCCGCTGAACGTGATGGCCCCGATCACCGAGCCCAGCGCCAGCTCAAGGCGATTGCCAGCCGGAATGGCGCCACCCTTGGCGACGATCTGGAAGGCCCAAGGCTCGACCACGGCGGCAATGGCAATGAACACCGCAGACAAACCAATCATGCTGTGGAAAAACGCCACCAGCTCGGGCATTTTGGTCATCTCGACGGTTTTGGCGCGGTAAGCGCCATAACCGCCGCCTACCACCAGGCCCAACAAAACCCAGGCCATACCTTGCGCCTTGCCGCCCGAAATTTCAACGATGAGCGCAGCAGTGGTCAGCGCGGCAACCGCCATGCCGATCATGCCAAACAGATTGCCGCGGATTGAGGTGGTGGGGTGGCTCAGGCCTTTGAGCGCCTGAATAAAACAGATGCTGGCAACCAAATACAGCAGCGTGGCAGTATTCATGCTCATTTGGCTTCTCCCTTGGCAGGCGCTGGGAGTTTTTTGTCTTTCTTCTTGAACA
>JANOVW010000272.1:0-3848 GCA_031417575.1 Rhodoferax sp.
CGGAATGTTGGCCAGCTCGCTGTCGGGCACCGGTATGTTGAACCGGTCGCGGAAGGTTTTGATGTCTTCGTCGGTCAGCTTTTTGGTTTGGTGCACATTGTTTTTGCCTTCACCCGCCTTGCCCATGCCAAAACCCTTGACGGTTTTGATCAGCAAAACGGTGGGTTGGCCCACATGGTTCACCGCCTTGTGGAAAGCCGCGTAAACCTTTTTGGAATCGTGGCCGCCGCGGCGCAACTCAAAAATTTCTTCGTCGCTCATCTTGGCAACCATTTCCAGCGTGCGCGGGTCTTTGCCGAAGAAGTGTTTGCGCACGTAGGCACCGTCGTTGGCTTTCATGGCCTGGTAGTCGCCGTCCAGCGTGTCCATCATGATCTTGCGCAGGGCGCCGTCTTTATCGCGGGCCAAAAGCGGATCCCAACCGCTGCCCCACAGCAGTTTGATCACGTTCCAGCCCGCGCCACGGAAGTCGCCTTCCAGTTCCTGAATGATCTTGCCATTGCCGCGCACCGGGCCGTCCAGGCGTTGCAGGTTGCAGTTGATGACAAACACCAGGTTATCGAGCTTCTCGCGCGCGGCCAAGCCAATCGCGCCCAGGCTTTCAACCTCATCCATTTCACCGTCACCGCAGAACACCCAGACCTTGCGGTTTTCGGTATTGGCAATGCCCCGGGCATGCAGATACTTCAAAAAGCGCGCCTGGTAAATTGCCATCAGCGGGCCCAAGCCCATCGAAACCGTGGGGAACTGCCAGAACTCGGGCATCAGTTTGGGGTGGGGGTAGCTGGAGAGGCCTTTGCCATCCACTTCCTGGCGGAAGTTGAGCAACTGCTCTTCGGTCAAGCGCCCTTCCAGGTAAGCGCGGGCATACACACCGGGCGACACGTGGCCCTGGATGTAGAGGCAGTCACCGCCGTGGTTTTCGCTTTCAGCATGCCAAAAATGGTTAAAACCAGCGCCAAACAGGCTGGCCAGCGAAGCGAAAGAACCGATGTGGCCCCCCAAATCGCCGCCATCCACCGGGTGGTGTCGATTGGCCTTGACCACCATGGCCATGGCGTTCCAGCGCATGTAGGCGCGCAGGCGTTCTTCGATTTCCAGGTTGCCGGGTGAACGTTCTTCTTGGTCGGTTTCGATGGAGTTGACATAGCCGGTAGTAGCCGAAAACGGCATGTCGATGCTTTTTTCGCGGGCGTGCTCAAGCAATTGCTCCAGCAGGAAGTGGGCCCGCTCGGGGCCTTCGGCTTGAATGACGGCGCTTAACGCGTCCATCCACTCACGGGTTTCCTGGGCGTCGCCATCATTTGCGGCGGAACCAAACAGGTTCTGGGGATTTGCGGCCATTTTTGTCTCCTGTTACGGGTGCATTGCACCTCAATTTTTACGGGTGTTTGGATTTTTACACAACTTATTTAAAATTTCAATAGATGCTTTCATTTTTTATATTATGAAAATTCACAAAGTTATTGGGTTTGTCGGTGTAGGCCATCGGGCACTTGGTGACGAGCAGCACCACAACACCCAAGGCGGGGCAAGCATCCCCCCTTGAACCCGAAAACCGCCCCCTTCTCTTACACTCACGCATGCCAAACGTAACCGTCGTCAACGCCATTCCCACTGCATTTGCGCAATGGCGCAAGCGCTGGCTGTCCTGGTGGCGCAGGCTTACGCCGCAGCGGCAAGACCGGTTTTCGGTGCTGGCACCCCTTTTGGCGGTGATCTTGTTTCTGGCGGCCATCATGGCGGCATTCGGTTACTTGCGGCTCGAAGAGATCGAGCGCGAACGCGAGGCGGTGAAGCGCGACGTTGAATACGCGCACCAGCAATTGCGCCTGCGCTTGCTGGAACGCCAGGAACAGCTGATGCGGCTGGCCCGGGATGTCTCCAACCGCGAAGCCGACGCAGAAGATTTCCGGGACCGGGCAGAAGCCATGGTGACGCAGTTTCCCGAGCTCGAATCGCTGACCTGGGTCGACGACAAACGGCGCGTACGGTCGGTTTTTTCTACCGCCAGCCAATCGGCCAGCAGCACCCGGCAGTCGGGCCTGATGTTGCGGGCCGATGAAACCGACAGCAATTTCAACCTGGTCAAAGACCTGAACCAGGCCGTGTATTTCCAGCGCACACCGACTGAGGGCTCACCCACCCTGCAGCTAATGATTCCGCTCACCGACAAAACCCGATTTGCCGGGGTGGTTTTGGCCGAATATTCGGTCGATGGCTTGTTCCGCTACGGCGTGCCCACCGACATCTCGTCGCGTTACGCGGTGTCTTTTCTGGATGCCAAAGGCGTTCGATTGGCGGGTGTTACCGTGCCTGCGGCCGGCCGGACGGCCACCCTGCTGCCCTGGGCATCACCGGTCAACAGCCACGAGGTACCGGTGTCTCCGGTGGGCAACGGACTGGTTATCAAGGCGCAGGCGTATCGCACCTCACTCGGGGTGATTGGCAGTGGGTTGTTCTGGCTGGTGGCCGTCTTGGCCAGCATGACGGCCTGGATGCTGATCGCCAATTGGCGTCACATGCGCCGGCGGGTACAGGCCCAGCAGGCGCTATTGCAAGAAACCAGTTTTCGCCGCGCCATGGAAAACTCCATTCTCACCGGCATGCGGGCGATGGATTTGCAGGGGCGCATCACCTATGTGAATGCCGCGTTTTGCCAGATGACGGGCTGGAACGAAACCGACCTGGTGGGTGCCCAGGCACCCTTCCCCTACTGGCCAGAGTCGGACCACGACACCTTGTTCGCCCGGTTGGATGATGAGCTCAATGGCCGTACCACGCCATCGGGTATCCAGATGCGCGTCAAACGGCGTGACCGCACGGTTTTTGACGCGCGGCTTTACGTGTCACCGTTGATCGATGCCAAGGGCGCCCAGACTGGCTGGATGACCTCGATGACCGACATCACCGAACCCAACCGGGTGCGCGAACAACTCACCGCTTCGCAGGAGCGTTTCACCACGGTGCTGGATGCACTGGATGCCGCTGTATCCGTAGGCCCGCTGGGCAGCGACGAATTGCTGTTTGCCAACAAAATGTACCGCCACTGGTTTGGCTCGCAGGTGTCGGGCCACTTGTTGCTGATCGCCCAGGCAGGGGTGGTGCCACGGCCTCTGAGTGATGACGTGCATGACACGATCGATTCCTTTGCCGGTTTGCCCGCCCAAGAAGTGGCCGATGCCGAAATTGAAAACTCAGAGATTTTTATTAGCGAGTTAGACAAGTGGCTGGAAGTGCGCACCCGCTACCTCGGCTGGGTCGATGGCCGCCTGGCGCAAATGGTGATTGCCACCGACATCACTGCCCGCCGCCTGGCCGAAGAGCAATCGGCCGCGCAAGCCGAGCGCTCGCAAACCGCCAGCCGCCTGATCACCATGGGCGAAATGGCCTCCAGCGTGGCGCATGAGCTGAACCAGCCGCTGACTGCCATCAACAACTATTGCAACGGCATGGTATCGCGCATCAAGGCCCAGCAAATTTCCGAGCCTGACCTGCTGGGGGCGCTGGAGAAAACCGCCCGCCAGGCGCAACGCGCCGGGCAAATCATCCAGCGCATCCGCTCGTTCGTCAAACGCAGCGAGCCCAACCGGGCGCTCTCGGAAGTGCCCGAAATGGTGACCGAAGCCGTCGAGCTGGCCGACATAGAGGTGCGCCGCCACAACGTGCGGCTCACCCACTACATTGCCGCCCGCTTGCCCAAACTGATGGTTGACCCTATATTGATCGAACAGGTGCTGTTGAACCTGCTGAAAAACGGCGCTGAATCCGTCGAAGCCAGCCAGCGCCCCTCATCACGGCGCAGCATTGTGCTGAGGGTGTTGCCCAAACGGATTGACGACAAACCC
>JANOVW010000273.1:0-3255 GCA_031417575.1 Rhodoferax sp.
GCCACCGCCATACCCGGTGATCACCAAGTTTTTAACCAGTGTGGGCGGCGACGTGATGACGGAACCGCCGGTGTGGTCAATGATCTGGGTTTTCCAGAGTTCCTTGCCGGTTTTTGCATCCAGTGCGACCACATGGGCATCCAGACGTCCGACGAAAATTTTGCCATCTTGATGGGCTACACCCCGATTGTTCACGTCGCAGCAAGCGTATTGTTCAATGCCTTTTGGCACGTCAGGCTGGTAGGTCCACTTGACTTCGCCGGTTTTGGCATTTACCGCAAAGGTGTTTTTCGGGCCAAAGGACGAGGTGACGTACAAAGTGTCACCCACCAAAATGGGGGTTGACTCCTGCGAGCGGTTGGTGCCCAGGCCCAAGGCCCACTGCACCTTGAGTTTGCCCACGTTACCGGTGTTGATTTGTTTGTCTTCGCTGTAGCGGGTGTTGCCGCTGTCGCCACCATAGACCCCCCAGCCTGCTGCGCCGGCCGTGGACGCTGCGCCCAAAGCCATGCCCAGCACGATGGGCGTTAAAAAGTTTCTCATTGGGTGTCTCCTCACGATGAATTCGTTGAATGGTTCGAACTTGGCCGACAAAAGACAAATCGAAATGACGAATCAAAAGCCGGTCAGGCAGAGTATGAAACCCGCAGAAAAATGCCAAATGCGGGTTAGCCCTAGGGTGCGGGAACTAATCGCAATTTGCGACACTCAAAAGCTACCGCAACCTGAGGGCCTCGCCCAGTTGCAACTATTTGTAGCTGATTAAATCCAGCGTAACGTTTCCGCCCCGCATGAACTTGGAGGGCGAGGTTTCCTGGCGTTCCATTTTGACCAGACCCTTGCCGGGGCAATACCACTCGGTCGAAAAAAGCGGCATCTCGCGCCAATTGAATTGCGCATCCACATAAAGTCTGATCTTGGCTTCGCCAACCACTTTGATGCAGCCTTCAAAACTACCCGCGGGTGTTTCAAGCTTTTGGTCAAGCGCCATGATGGCGTAAACCATCATGATGGGCTTGGTGGTGTAGCGGACTTCTTTGGGTACCTCGTTTCGCCTTTGCAAGACATATGGCACCGTCAAAGCCTGCCACTGGGAGCCCACCACATAAGGAGCTTTGAGTACGTAACGCGGTGGGTTGTCGGCCTTTGGTGCTACATCCAGCGTGTTGCGGCTGGCCACCCGGTAAATGCCGGTGTCATCACTGCGCAGGTAGTAATCACCGCCTTCATCGCTGTGTCGGCGTTGCGCAGGCCCACTCTCCAGCGTCTCTTTGCCCTTCATGTCAAAACGCAAGGTGTGCACGTCGGGTTCGTTGGATTCATCCAGGTTCTTGGTAACTCGGTAAGTCCAGCTGCGCCCTTGCTCCAGCGGGTAGTAAGACGCGCCTGAATTGCCGGGGCTACAACCAGCCATCTCCAACAGCACCAGCAAAGTGGCGGGCCAAGCTGCTTTGAGGGCCACGCGTCTCATAAAGGCCTGCGCCATGTCACTTCTCCGGCAGTTGGGGCGACGGCAAGTCACGGATCTTGATCTCTTGCTCGTCGTTGCCGGGCCGCAGAAAGCCCATGCCTTTGCCGGCGCCGGGTTTGGCCTCAGCAGTGCCCATCTGGCTGACACCACTATTGCCCTTTTTGAGGCCTTCTTCGATCTGCATGTGCAGTTTTCGGTTGTACGGTATTTTGTAGGCGCGCGGCTCCAGCACAGGCCCGCTGTCGCCAATCGGGCTTACCCACATGTACAGGATGCCGGGCGTTTTCGGATTGGGTTCTTGCACCACTGCGCCCAGCATTACAAAACGCGGTGGCAACGCATCGCTGCTGGAAATACCCCAGATGGAATGCACCGCGTCATGGCCCCAAAAATACATCACCGTGACGCCAACCACCAAAACGCCTTTGAGCCAGCCCGGCCAGCGCGACCAGATGAGGGCCAGCAAGGTAACGAACAAGAGGGCACTGAAACCCAGAATAATGGAAAGACTCATTTCAGGCTCACTTTGTGTTGTTCCCCACCAGTTTTTTGGGCAGCGTATTGATGTCGGAAATGGTGCCGTCACCCTGCACGGTAAACCGCGCCAGCGTAGCCTCTTCGCCACGCGCCGCCAAAACGTGTTTGTCGTAAAAAACCACTTCCGCACGCGGGTTGACCTTCACCACCGATACGTTCACTTCAACGGGCTGGCCCGCTTTGGGGTTGGTGTTGTCAACTTCCTTGGATTCAAAATAGTGCGCATTGATCACGTATTCACCCGGCGCAATTCCCCTCAATGTCACCACCTCCTGATTCAAGGGGTTGATGATTTTGCGGCCATTGACCAGGAGGGTGTCATTCGAGAGCCCGCGGTCGTCCCGATCCAGATGCATCAGCCCGGCTTCGCGTTCGCGATAGAACACGGTATTGCCCTGCGGGTTTTGCACCCATAGGTCGATATCGTTCGGATCCAGATCCGGCCACGACAAGGTGATGATGTATTCCGCCTTGGCAGGAATATCGCCGGCCTTGGTGGTTTTGGGGTTCATCGCCAGCAGCGCAATGATGAAACAAAACACAAACGCGATCAGCATGTTGAACAACATGTCGTAAAACGGATCAACCTCCGGTTCGCGGTTGTGTCGGTTGCGGCGCATTCAAGAGCCCGATTGAGGGTTTGCCGAGCGGTTCAGCCCATAGCGCTGCGCGTCAGCCACCAGGCGGTCTGCAAAACGATCGAGCCGGGTGAGCTGCAAACCCAGCAAGATGTTGCCCACCAAACCGACCATGGTGGTTAAAAGCGCAACACCCAGCCCGGTGGTGAGACTTTTCAGCAACTCCTGCGACTGGCTGGCATCAAAGTTTTGCATGTTGCCAATTTGCAGGGCCAGTATTGAAAAACCAATCACCTTGCCCAGCAGGCCCAGCTTGAGCTGAATGCCATTGACCCACCAGGCGGTGTGATGCGGCCCATGGCTTTGCTCCAACAGCAAATCCAGTGGCGCATTGGTGTCTAGCGGCTCGCAGGCCAGGCCTGCCCAATAGTCAACGACCCAACCCGATTGCCCCTGGCGCAGCAGCCGATGCTGGTTTTGCAGCTCTTTTGCGCGGGCTCCGCACCACAGCGTAGCGCAAGCAAACAAAACGATGATGACCAGCGTGATGCCCGTTGGGTCGGAGCGCAGCAACAAACCCCATACGCCTTGGGCACCCAACAACCAGCTGGCAAAAATGAGCAGACCACCCAACGAGAGCCATTCCAGCCAGAGGGGCTCCAGTATGGC
>JANOVW010000274.1:0-5252 GCA_031417575.1 Rhodoferax sp.
CGCGCGGTTTTTTGCGTCAACCAGTCGCTGTAGTTGCCTTTGTAAGGGATGCCCGAGCCTCGGTCCAGTTCCAGAATCCACTCGGCGGCGTTGTCCAAAAAGTAACGGTCGTGGGTGATGGCCACCACTGTTCCGGGGTAACGCTGCAAAAACTGCTCGAGCCAATCAACCGATTCGGCGTCCAGGTGGTTGGTGGGTTCATCCAGCAGCAGCATGTCGGGCTTGGAGAGCAGCAGGCGGCACAGCGCCACGCGGCGCTTTTCACCACCCGACAACACGCCGATGTTGGCGTCCCACGGCGGCAAGCGCAGCGCGTCGGCGGCGATTTCGAGCTGATGTTCGCTGTCTGTTCCGGCGCTGGCAATGATGGCTTCAAGCTCAGCCTGTTCGGCAGCCAGTTTGTCAAAATCTGCATCTTCTTCGGCATAGGCTGAATACACCTCTTCCAGCCGCGCCTTGGCGGTCATCACGTCACCCATGCCACTTTCCACGCTTTGACGCACGGTTTGGGTCGGGTCTAGCTGGGGCTCTTGCGGCAAATAACCAATTTTTAGATTGGCCATTGGAATGGCTTCACCTTCGATGTCTTTGTCGACACCCGCCATGATTTTGAGCAAAGTTGATTTGCCAGAACCATTGGTACCCAGCACACCAATCTTGGCGCCCGGGAAAAAGCTCAGCGAGATGTTTTTGAGAATGAATCGCTTGGGCGGCACCATCTTGCCGACGCGGTTCATGGAATAGACGTATTGAGCCATGGGAGTGTGTTTTCGGGTTGTCCGGCGCAGGGTTCGCGCGAGGAAAACCCTCATTATCGCGCCCTTGAAACCCAAAAGCCTGTTGGGCACCTGCCCCGAACTTCAATACCGGTTTTGGGCCGCGCTTTTTTAACCGGCGCAGACCGATGGCATGACTAAGCCAGCGGTGCAGGCCCGGTAACGGGCGCAGGCTGGTTACGCAACGCCGTTTGCGCCACTGCATTCAAAGCGCTACCGACCACATCGCCATCCGACACGATGCGTATCAGCCCCTGAATACGACGCTGTTCCATGGTTCGGCGCGACATGGAGTGCGCCAGGCCCTTGCCCGAAACAAACATAAAAAGCGTGAGATGTGGGCTGGCCCAGGTCAATTGGGCGCGCACCCATTTACCCAAGTGCATCAGTTCAACCCAGGAGCCAACCTTTAAGTCAGCCACTGCCCACATGCCCATTTCGGCTTCGCGCTCCGGTACCAGGGCAGACGCAGGGTGCGTATCAATATGCCCATTGGCATCATCTGACTCGTAGCCAGATTCCAGGGCTTCTTCGCCACCTACCCAAAAATCGTCATCAGCGGCCGGGTCAAGGCGAGACGCGGGTGCTGCATCGGCACCTTCCTGCTGGCCTTGAGCCAAAGCTGGTGAATCCGCCGCTGAAGGCGCTTTGGGAACATAACCCTCAGGCATTTCAAAAGCTTTTTCATGCAGTTCAATCAATGCGTCAAACAACAAGGGGACACGTTCTGGCGGGTAATCGATCAACTGCAGGCCTTGGCGCAGGGTGACCAGCAAGGAAGGCACCAATTGCACCAGGCGAGTCCGGTCGCGTTGGGTCAGGCGTGACTGCACGCTCCAGATCAGGTCATCCACCAGGGCGTCATAGCCCGCGGTGTCACTTGCGCCGTCATCCGAGCGAAGTTGTGCTTCAGCCAACACCTGCGCCCATGGGCCGCGCAGAAATGCTGCGATGTTGTCGGGAATATTCTTGCCCTTGCTGCGCTGGGCAATGTCGTCTGCGAAACGGTGTGCCAACAGGTTGCGTTGTTCGGCATGCAACAACGCACGCGCGCCTTCCTGGTGCTTTTTTAGCTGCGCGGCATCTTCACGATCCCAGGCATCTTCGAGCTTGCGCAACACCCGAGCAAATGACGGCGCGTCACCCTGGGTACCGGCCAGCACCTGAATGCCATTCGAAATGGCCTTGGTGAACTGGTTAAAACCTGCGTCGGTATCGGCGGCAAATGCCAGGCTGCGGTGTGTGATGCGATCCATCAGCACGCGTGCGGGGTGTTTTTTGTCACTAAAGAAACGCGGGTCTGTTTGCGCCAATTGCAGCAGCACCGGTTCCATATTTTTGAGCAACTGCCTCACCGGCGCCAGCAAGCGTTCGTCTTTGCTCAAATTTTCCAGCATCAGCCGAACCACTTCCGAGCCCAACTGACGCCCCAACTGCTTTTGCCGGTCTTTGTCGTTCTCGAGCATTTCAAGCGTGATTTGCGTTGCCGCGGTTTTATTTTGCTGTGATTTGGCTCGTGACTGCTTGGCCCGCGCTGCCAAGCGCTGCATCATGGGCTCCACCAGCTTCAAATCTTCAAGGGCAACGAAAGACGACGGCACCGTGTGCAAAAAATCTTTGGGGCCACCGGTCAATGCAGCCAAACCGGATTCGAACTCGCCCGACAGCAGTTTGCGCAGTTTGTCCAGCGTCAACATGGTTCGGGTCACGGGGTTGTCTGCCGCTTTTCCCTGACCCTGCTGAGCCACAGCCCCGGCAAGGTAACCGACAGGCAACGCGGGCTCAACACCCTGCGAACGAAGCCACTGGGTGACATCCTTGTAAAGGTTGTGCAAGGCGGGCCCGAGCAAACTGGCACTGGCCGCCATGATGACAACGCGCGCGGTTGCATTGGGCACGTGCTCTGCCAAGGTGGCGCGAAGGGCATGCACAAACGCTTCGGGCTTCAAGGGGTTTAATTGGGGTTGCACCGTCACCATACCCAGCAGGGTGCTGATCAGCCCATTCAAGGCCGGCAAGGAGGTTTCAACAGCGGCAGATACTTCTTGCTGGGTTAGCGCGGTTTCGATGTTGGCATCAATCTGCGATTCATCGAGAAACTGGAAATCATCAAACCGCAAAAGCGGCTGAACCACCACATCGGTTGAGCGGCGGCTATAAAAAGCGCCGCGCAATTCAGCCTGAAAACTGAGCTTGACGGCCAACTCCAGCGAAAGCAGCTCGTCTAACGCCTTTCGGTTCGAGGGGTGTTTATTCAAGGTCGCAGCGCGGCCCTTGGCTTGGCCAACTGGCTGCGCCTGGATCAGCCTGAGCCCGGTCATCACGCTATCGATCAGGCCGTCTGCCTGAAACAAAACCGCCTCAATGCAGTCGCGCACTTCTGGCCTGGTTTTTACCTTGTCGTCTGCAAAGCCCAGCCGGATGGACGGCAACGTCGCCATGGTTCCCCTTGTCATTTGATATTTTGGTCGTGCTGCGTCAAGTATGCCCCCAAGCCCGCCGCAACGGTTGGAACTTGTGCACAAAATGCTGCAACTTTTTGCATCTGAATTGGCCTTGCCCCTCGCTTTGCGCCTAATGTGTGATAATTCAGTTGTCGGGCTTGTCAGTAGCCCCACATCCAGCATCCTGCTGGGAGCGTTTTTTCCGCCCTGCCTCGTTCGAGACCTTCCTGCAAGTCAGACCAGCGGCCCTTCGTTCCACCCCTGATTCGTCTGCCCCACTGATTTCCTGCCCTTAAAGCGTGGCATGGGTTGACACATTGAAGCGCCTGCGAGCCAGGTGCCCCAAAAATGAAATTTGAAGATTTGAACCTGGCTGCGGCCATCGTTAAAGCGGTGCGCGAGCACGGCTATGAAACCCCCACGCCGATCCAGTCCGAGGCCATTCCAGTCGTGCTGGCCGGACACGACCTGTTGGGCGGTGCCCAGACCGGCACCGGCAAAACTGCCGCCTTTGTCTTGCCCATGTTGCACAAACTCACCATGGCGCGTAGTGCACAAAACAAGTTTGGTGGCACGGGCATCCGCGCCTTGGTACTCACGCCGACGCGGGAACTGGCTGCCCAGGTCGAGGAATCGGTGCAAACCTATGGCAAATTCCTGCAACTGACATCTACCGTGGTGTTTGGCGGCGTGGGCATGAACCCGCAAATCAGCAAACTCAAAAAGGGCGTTGATATTCTGGTGGCTACACCAGGGCGTCTGCTGGATCTGGCGCAACAAGGCATGCTGGATTTAGGCCAGGTGCAAATGCTGGTGCTGGATGAAGCGGACCGCATGCTGGATATGGGTTTCTTGCCCGACGTGCGCAAAGTTCTGGCGTTGGTGCCCAAAGAAAAACAAAGCCTGTTGTTTTCAGCCACATTCAGTGACGAGATTCGCGATTTGGCAGAAACCCTGCTGAAAAATCCGCAAAGCGTGCAGGTTACCCCCCGCAACACCACCGTGCAACGCATCACCCAGGTGATTCACCCGGTGGGCCGCAGCAAAAAGAAAGCCCTGTTGTCGCACATCATCAATGAGCAAAACTGGAGCCAGGTGCTGGTGTTCACCCGCACCAAGTTTGGCGCCAACAACGTTGCCGAGTATTTGACGAAGAACGGCATTGAGGCCATGGCCTTGCATGGCAATAAAAGTCAAACCGCCCGCACCCAGGCGTTGGCCGGGTTCAAGAGCGGTGATATCCGCGCCTTGGTGGCCACCGACATCGCGGCGCGCGGTATTGATATTGACGACCTGCCTCACGTGGTGAATTACGAAATCCCCAATGTGCCCGAAGACTACGTGCACCGTATTGGCCGTACCGGGCGCGCGGGCGCAGACGGTGCCGCCGTCAACCTGGTTTGCCTGGATGAAGAAGGCTTCATGCAGGAAATCGAACGCTTCACCAAGCAGAACATCGAAGTCAAACTGGTGGAAGGGTTTGGCGCCGAACCGGGCGAACAAGCAGAGCCGATTGCCATGGGTCGACAAACCATTTGGGGCGGCGCAGGTCGGCCGCCCAGCCGTGAGGTGATGATGGCCGCCGGACGCGCGGCCCGCACTGAAATGCTGCAACGAGTACGCGACAACCGCGCGGGCCAGGCTCCCAGAGCTGGTGGCGGTGGCGCGAACGGCAACGGTGGAAACGGCCGAAACGCAGGTGGCTCAGGCCGTGGGCGCAATGCCAACGCCCATAGCAACCCGGGCGGCGGCAACGGCGCAGGCAACTTTGGCGGTGGCAATGGTGGGGGCGGCCGAGGTGCCAATGGCGGCGGCGGGCGCGGCGGTGGCGGTGGTGGCGGCAATGGCTTCAACGCAGGCAATCGCCAGGGCGCAGGGCGTGGCGGCAATCCCAACCCGCGCGAGAACGCCGGTCAAAACGAATATATTCCTGACCCGACACGCACCTCATTCGGCGATGTCAGCTACAACAGCGCCGCGCAACGCGTGAGCAATCAAGGCGGTTCGGGCAATGGCGGCGGCAATGGCGGCG
>JANOVW010000275.1:0-6243 GCA_031417575.1 Rhodoferax sp.
AATTTGATCTGAAGGCGGCGCCACCGGTGCCCACCACGTCGTTGTTTTCGCGTTCCGACGGCATCGTGGCCTGGCAAGCCAGCATTCAGGCGCCTTGCCGCATCAACCGCCAGACAGAAAACGTCGAAGTAGTCGCCAGCCATGTGGGCATTGGCCTGAACCCTGCCGCCTGGTGGGTTATTGCTGATCGGCTGGCGCATCCCGAGGGGAATTGGAAACCGTTTGAGCGCAAGGCTGGCCGTTTAAATGGCTTGATTTTTCCGGATCCGGCTCGCTGAACACAAATTTCAACGCTTAGAAAGGCAATTTATTTAATTTCAAAGTTTTATCTTAAAAAAATAGCGTATTTTTCCCAAAAAACATGCACGACTAGATACTATATAGATAGCAAATCAGGCCTATTTAGTGAAAAAATTACACCAAAACGCTAAATACAGACTTACCTGACCGGTTTTTGGCGAGCGCCGCAAACCGGCCCAGCCCGCCTTTTACGCTTTTGAACCGGCGTAACTGGCAATCCCGTCGGTAATTTCTTTGTGCGCCGCCTCTGGCCCTTCCCAACCCAGCACTTTGACCCATTTTCCCTCTTCCAGATCCTTGTAATGCTCAAAGAAATGTGAAATGGTTTTGAGCCGCAGCGGGTTCATGTCTTCTGGACGTTGCCACTGGGTGTACAGCGAACATTTTTTGTCGATGGGCACTGCCAGCACTTTGCCGTCTTCACCGGCTTCATCCTGCATTTTCAGAATGCCAATGGCGCGGCAGGTGACCACCACACCGGGGATCAAGGGAACCGGCGTAATCACCAGCACATCAACCGGGTCACCGTCACCGCTCAGGGTTTTGGGCACATAACCGTAGTTGGTGGGGTAGTGCATGGAGGTGCTCATGAAGCGGTCGACAAAAATGGCACCGCTTTCCTTATCTACCTCGTATTTCACCGGGTCGGCATTCATCGGAATTTCGATGATGACGTTGAACTCATGCGGGGCGTTTTTTCCGGGTTTTACTGCGTCAAGTGACATGGTTTTTTCTCGTGGGCTGGATGTCTAAACAAGCCCTACTATGCCGCCTTCTTGACGACCTAGGGCTAACCCTGATTTTACGGGCCAAAAACGGTCGTTTTCCACGGAAAACCCCAATTTCAAGGTACAGTCCGCGCGTTGGCCAATCGCCCCGCCCTGCCCGTCTTGCGACGTGTTGCGGCAAAGCGCGAGGAAGCAACGCAACGAGGGATAACCATCGGCTGGCGTTGTCCCTTCTTTCGCGTAACACTATTCAGGAGACTTTTATGGCAGGCAACTCAGCGCTCATTTTGGCGCTTGTCTGCGGACTCATTGCCGTGATTTACGGTGTGTGGGCCCGCAGCTGGATTCTTTCCCAAGACGCAGG
Organism: Rhodoferax sp.; assembly: GCA_031417575.1. GTDB lineage: Bacteria > Pseudomonadota > Gammaproteobacteria > Burkholderiales > Burkholderiaceae_C > JANYCG01. Next base: position 1,393 of record JANOVW010000275.1, read on the forward strand.
CAATGCGCGGATGCAAGAAATTGCAGCCGCCATTCAAACCGGTGCGTCGGCCTATTTGGCCCGGCAATACAAAACCATTGCTTTCGTTGGCGTGGTTCTGGCCGTGTTGATCGGCTTGTTTCTGGACGGCATGTCTGCCGTCGGATTCGTGGTCGGTGCGGTGCTGTCTGGCGCTTGCGGCTTTATCGGCATGAACGTGTCGGTCAAGGCCAACGTGCGCACGGCGCAAGCGGCCACCAAAGGCATTGGCCCGGCATTGGACGTGGCCTTTCGGGGCGGCGCCATCACCGGCATGCTGGTGGTGGGCTTGGGCCTGCTGGGCGTCACGGCTTTTTACTGGTTTCTGGTCGGCAACGGCAACATGACACCCGATAAAAACCTCGCCAAACTGCTGAACCCCCTGATCGGTTTTGCTTTTGGTTCATCGCTGATTTCGATCTTCGCCCGTTTGGGTGGCGGCATTTTTACCAAAGGCGCTGACGTCGGTGCGGATTTGGTTGGCAAGGTCGAAGCCGGTATTCCGGAAGATGACCCGCGCAACCCAGCCGTGATCGCCGACAACGTGGGCGACAACGTCGGCGATTGCGCCGGTATGGCGGCTGACCTGTTTGAAACCTATGCCGTTACCCTGATCGCCACCATGGTGCTGGGTGCTTTGTTGCTCACCAGCTCGGGTACTGCCGGTGTGGTGTATCCACTGGCACTGGGTGCGGTGTCCATCGTCGCCTCCATCATCGGCTGCTTTTTTGTCAAGGCTTCTCCCGGCATGACCAATGTGATGCCAGCCCTGTACAAAGGTTTGGCATGGGCGGGCGGTTTGTCGTTGATCGCTTTTTACTTCGTCACAACCTGGTTGATCCCGGACAACGCCATCAAGGCAACGGGCACGCAAATGGCGCTTTTCGGTGCCTGCGCTATCGGCCTGGTGCTGACCGGTGCGTTGGTATGGGTTACCGAGTACTACACCGGCACCCAATATGCGCCGGTTCGGCACATCGCCCAAGCATCAACCACGGGCCACGGCACCAACATCATTGCTGGCCTGGGCGTTTCCATGCGCTCCACTGCCTGGCCGGTTATTTTTGTTTGCATGGCCATTTGGTCCGCTTTTGCGCTGGCCGGTTTGTACGGCATTGCCATTGCTGCAACTTCCATGCTGAGCATGGCCGGTATTGTGGTTGCGCTGGACGCTTACGGCCCCATCACAGACAACGCCGGCGGCATCGCCGAAATGGCTGAATTGCCGGCCAGCGTTCGCGCCATTACCGACCCGCTGGACGCCGTGGGCAACACCACCAAGGCCGTTACCTAAGGTTACGCCATCGGTTCTGCCGGTCTGGCTGCATTGGTACTGTTTGCTGATTACACGCACAAACTGGAATCCTACGGCAGGGCCATCACGTTTGATCTCTCCAACCCGATGGTGATTATTGGCCTCTTCATTGGTGGTCTGATTCCTTACTTGTTTGGTGCCATGGCGATGGAAGCTGTGGGCCGTGCAGCCGGTTCTGTCGTGGTTGAGGTGCGCCGCCAGTTTGCGGATGGCGCCATCATGGCGGGTCAACGCAAGCCAGATTACAGCGCTGCGGTTGACATGCTGACCACGGCGGCCATCAAGGAAATGATGATTCCATCCTTGCTGCCGGTTGTCGCGCCCATTTTGGTCGGGCTGGTGCTTGGCCCTGCTGCCTTGGGCGGCTTGCTGATGGGAACCATCGTTACCGGCCTGTTCGTTGCCATCTCCATGTGTACCGGTGGCGGCGCTTGGGACAATGCCAAGAAATACATCGAAGACGGCAACCATGGTGGCAAGGGTTCTGAAACCCACAAAGCCGCCGTAACCGGCGACACGGTGGGTGACCCCTACAAAGACACCGCGGGCCCAGCGGTCAACCCGCTGATCAAGATCATCAACATTGTGGCGCTGCTGATTGTGCCGTTGATGATGCAGATTCATGGCGACAAAGGTGGCTCAGTCAAGGTCGCCGCGCCTGTTGCCGCAGCACCTGTTGCCGCAGCACCTGTTGCAGCCGCCGCTGTTGCCGTTGGCGCAGGGGTTGCTGCAGCAGCGGCAGGCACCGATGCCAAATCAGACGCAGCAGCGATAAAAACCGAAGGTGGTGTCGTCAAGTTCTACTTTGCTTCGGGTAAATCTGATTTGGCTGTGGGTGGCAAAGATGCCTTGGTCGATATCCAAAAGGGTGTTGCTGCAGGTAAAAAAGCCGTCATCAGCGGCTACGTGGACGCCAGTGGAGACGCAGTCAAAAACGCTGAAATCGCCAAACTGCGCGCTTTTGCAGTCAGAGACCTGCTCAAATCCATCGGTGTTGCAGAAGACAAGATCGAACTGAAAAAGCCCGAGGACATCAAAGCGGGCGCAACTTCCGCCACTGATGGCCGTCGCGTGGAAGTGACCTTGATGTAATTCAAGCCGTTTTCACAAAAAAGCCCGCCTTAACGGCGGGTTTTTTTTGTTTGTCGAATGGTTGACAATTCTTGAGCCGCATGCCGTTTAATATGGGGGGTCGCTTACCGGGCTGGTGTTCTTTTGCAACCCCCAAACCCTGTCAGACGCACTTTCTCCGTAAAAATCGCCATGCAACTGAATTTCATTGCCAACCAATCTGTTTCCTGTGCCAGCGGCAAAACCTTGCCAGTGGTTGATCCGTCCTATGGCGAAATTTATGACGAGATCCAGCGTTCCGGGCCGGATGACATCAACGCGGCCGTGCAATCTGCGCGTCATTGCCTCGATACGGTGTGGTCCAGGCTAACCGGCGTGGAGCGGGGCCGTTTGCTCATGAAGTTGTCGGTGGCTGTATCAGAGCATGCCGTTGAACTGGCCAGCATTGAACAGCGCGACTGTGGCAAACCCACCGCACAAGCCCAAGCTGATGCGGCCGCCCTGGCCCGGTATTTTGAGTTCTATGCCGGTGCCTGCGACAAATTTCACGGCGAAACCATTCCCTATTTAAACGGCTACAGCGTTTTGACCTGGCGCGAAGCCCATGGCGTGACGGGGCACATCATTCCCTGGAATTACCCCATGCAGATTTTTGGCCGCAGCGTGGGGGGTGCACTGGCTGCGGGCAATGCGTGTGTGGTCAAACCCGCTGAAGATGCCTGTTTGTCGTTACTGCGTGTGGCAGAGTTGGCGGCTCGGGTTGGGTTTCCTGCAGGCGCGATCAACATCGTGACCGGCCTGGGCCATGAAGTGGGCGATGCATTGGCGCGGCACCCCGGCATTGATCACATCAGTTTCACGGGCAGCCCCAAAGTGGGCACACTCATCCAGCAAGTGGCCGCTGAACGCCACTGCCCGGTTACGCTCGAATTGGGTGGCAAAAGCCCGCAAATTGTGTTTGCCGATGCCGATCTGGATGCTGCTGTGCCCATGATCATCAATGCCATAGTGCAAAACAGTGGCCAAACCTGTTCCGCCGGTTCTCGCCTTTTGGTTGACCAAACGATTTATGAACCATTGCTGGAACGTCTGGGTCGACATTTTTCGAACCTGCGGGCTGGCCCTGCCGCGATGAATCTCGAATTGGGCCCACTGATTCGGCAATCACAGCAACAACGTGTCTGGGATTTTCTGTCTGATGCTCAGGTTGCCCAGATTCCCATGGTGGCGCAGGGGCGTATCGTTGACGAGGCGCCGGAGGCTGGCTTTTACCAGGCCCCGGTGTTGCTGCGCGATGTGCCCCCCCATCACAGGCTGGCCCAAGAAGAAGTATTTGGCCCGGTGTTGTGCGCCATGAATTTCCAGGACGAAGATGAAGCGGTGCATTTGGCCAATTCAACCCCGTTCGGGTTGGTGGCCGGTATCTGGACGCAAGACGGAGCGCGCCAGTTCAGAATGGCAAAACGCGTCAAAAGTGGTCAGGTTTTTATCAACAATTACGGCGCGGGTGGCGGCGTAGAACTGCCGTTTGGTGGTGTTAAATCCAGTGGTTATGGTCGCGAAAAAGGGTTTGAGGCATTGCTAGGGTTTACAACCCTCAAAACAGTTGCGATCAAACATGGATAATTATTACCAAGTAACAAGGTAAAAGAATCATGTTCAAGTTCCTGGGGTTTGGCAAGGCCAAACCCACCATTGAGGCGCCGGTTATGCGTGAAAGCGCATCGTCTTTCAACACGCGCCAGCACTCTGACATTCAGCGTGAACTGGTTCGGGTTGTCCTGAAGGATTTGCTGCGCCAAAACGGCATCCCGGCTGCCTGGATTGATTGTGAAGTGTCCGCGGGTTCGGCCAACGCGCGGGGCTCGGACGTGGTCGTCACGCTTATCCTGTGCAAATGGCACGAATTGCTGCCGCGCTATTTGCCGCTGTTGCAGCGCAATTTGGTGGCAGGTCTGGACCGGTTTGAACCTTCCATTGACCATTCGCGGTACACCATGCATTGGGCGTTTGCACCTGAGTGTGGCTACCCGCATCAAGACATGCCCTCTGCCGCCATCTGGAGCGTCAAAGTGCCAGAAAGTAATCAGCACAAGGTGGCTCAAATTGCTGCTGCGCAGGTGCATGCGGAGATCAGCAAAATTGCCCCTGAAAAGCCGAAATTCGACCTGCCGCCGTCTCCCATGGATAAATTGCCCGTCAGTTATGCGCCAACGGAACCGTCGACTTTGCGGTAGCCTGTGACTACGAATTAACCTGCGCGCCTCAACATGCTTAAAAGTTTTTCATTCGGTCGCGATAAATCACCTGGCGCCAAAAGCGATGACGAACGTGCCCTTGCCGCGCGGTTCAATCTCCAGCGCGAATGCTTGCGCATGGCGGTCAAAGAGACGCTTTAGGCACAGGGTATCCCAGCAACCTGGGTTGGCAGCGAATTGGTTGCGGCC
>JANOVW010000276.1:0-1608 GCA_031417575.1 Rhodoferax sp.
AAAATATTGCCAGGGTGGCAATATTTTGTGGACACCTGCCGACGCACCCGCCGCGCAAGGCCCCGGCCCCCATTTTGTTGACATGGACGACGCCCGCATGGGCCCGGCCGTGCAAGACCTGGGGATGTTGCAAAGCGGCGACCGCCAGCAGCGCACCCGCCAGCTCGGCGCCCTGGTAGATGGTTACGAGCAGTTCCGCGAATTTGACCGGCGCGAACTGGCGCTGATCGAACCCCTGCGCACCCTGCGCCTCATCCACTACAGCGCCTGGCTGGCCCGCCGCTGGGCCGACCCCACCTTTCCGATCAACTTTCCCTGGTTCGGCAGCAGCGATTACTGGAAAGGACAAGTGCAAATGCTGGAAGACCAAATCGAAGCGATGCAAGAAGCGCCGTTGGTGGTTTGAGAAAAACTCTATTTCTGAATAGGGGCCTGCGCTTGGTTTCAGACCAAAGCCAAATGCAGGGAAAATCACCACCGAGTGTTGTCACCACAGCTTCTACATCCATGACCCAACCATCCTTGCTAGATTCTGTACCGAGGGGCGCTACCGCCCGGGGCGTCAACCGGGCGGTACTGGCCTATTTGCTGAAAAACAGGCCCGCCACGGCTTCGTTTTCAGTGCTGGACATCCCCTGCGGACAAGGTGAATTTTTGACGGCGCTGCAGTCGTTTTTTCCGAAGGCTGACGCGCGTGCTTGCGATTTAACAGTTCCAGTCGGTTCAGATGCAGCCCGTTTTGCGGCCGTGGATGCCAGCCGGTCGTTCAAGGTGTTTGGTGGCCAAACCTTTGATTACGTGATTTCCATTAGTGGTGTGATGGAGTTTGACAACACGCTGCAATTTTTTGAAAGCTGCTCAAACCATTTGCAGGATGGGGGGACGTTCATCGTGACGAATGACAGCCTTTTGACATTGCGTGACCGCGTTGAATATTTGCTGCTTGGCAAGTTCCGCCAGTACTCCGCCTTCATGGTGGCAAATGAACCTACCTGGAAGATCCTGCCCGTTCAGAATCTGCTGCGGGCCTTGCACGATGCGGGTTTTACTGTGGTTGACCTGTCCTATGTTTCCATGAAAACCAAGGACTGGCTTTGGCTGCCATTGGCTGTGCTGGTATACCCGCTACAGCGGCTCTATTTGCAGTTCAAACGATCTGGCATTCCGTTGCCACAGCGGCTGCAAATGCATCCTTTCAAGTCCCTGTTTTACCGGCACTATGTGGTCGTGTGCGAAAAACGCAAGGCAGGGATTTCAACATGAGGAACATGGCATGAAGCCTTTAATGAAACGCAGACGTCTGGTGGGTGCGGGACTGTTGGCCGTTGTGGCAAGTCCCTTTCCTCAATGGGGCCTGGCGCAAGCGGCATACCCCAACAAAGCCATCACCATGGTGGTTCCTTTTCCACCCGGTGGTTTGGCAGATCTGGTGGCGCGGCCTGTGGCCGAAGCCATGTCGCGCGATTTGGGGCAACCGGTGGTGATCGAAAACAAGCCGGGGGCGGGCGGTGGCATTGGCATGGGGTTTGTGGCCAAGGCCCGGCCCGATGGGTACACCGTGCTCATGGCACTGTCATCACTCACGGTGATTCCCGAGGCTGATGCCCT
>JANOVW010000277.1:0-6842 GCA_031417575.1 Rhodoferax sp.
GCAAGTAAATGTTGTTTCCGGTTAACGCACCAGGTGTAGTCAACGCACCGCCGCTTTTCAATGTCAAATCTGCCGTGCCCGTGTTGATGGCAGTAGCTGGCAAGGTCAACAGGCCAGCTGCCTCAAGCCGCAAAGGCTGGTTCACGTCAATTTGGCCGATAGCGCCGACGTTCAGGGCGCTGGCTGCGCGCACATCAATGGCTGCACCCTGCAAATAGACCGTTCCGCCAAAAAGGTTGGCGGGGTTACTCATGTCAACGTTGACACCCCCATAAATGTCAACCGCTACTGCCGTTGTATTGCCACCCACGTCGAACTGGGCCATTCCGGCATTGACTGAACCGCTGTTGGCAGTCATCGACAAATCACCCGCAACCGTCACGTTCCCATTCACGTTTACATTGCCGGCACCTGCATTCAATACCAGCGAAGCGGGCATCAGGGGCGCAGCGCCACCGATATTCAGATCACCTGATTGCTGCGTGATACTTACGGCGCCGGTCGGTTGAAAAGCCGCAGCGGTCGGGTTGTTGTAACTCTGCGTGATGGTGAGCGCACCCGGCCCAGCGAAGGAAGAATTGATACCCTGGGTAAAGTTACCCACCGTCAACGCAGAACCGCCAAACAACATATTGCCCGTCGCGTTCGCCATCACATTCAAATTACCCAGGGTGCCGCTGGTGGCACCAAAACCCACCGAAACAGTCGGCGCAATTTCCAGCGTACCCGTTGCACTGCCCGTGAAAGCCGAATTGAATTGGGTTGACGACGCATGTTGCTCCGACACCCGGATGGTTGAATTCGCACCAAAATTGACGGTGCCTTCAATCAGGTCGCCATGTTGCATGCTCAGGTATTTTCCAGCGCCCATGTTCAACGTGCCAGCGGCTGTTTGCGAATATTTGGCCTCCCAGGAGGTTACGTTGCCTCCACTGGTGCCATTCACATTCACTGTGCCCTTGTTAAGGACGCTGGCCGCCTGTGACCCAGAATCACTCAAAAATGACCACCCATTGCCCGAGTTGATATTCAAAACACCACGATTTTCAAAGCTTGCAAAACCGCCCTCATTTGGCAGGTATATGGTTGACAGGCCCTCCAGACTCACCACGCCCGTGGTATCGGTAAGGAACCAGCCGCCATTGCCAACCGTCATGAAAGCTTGACCTGAAAGCCCATAGACCACGGTATTGCCGTAAGAGGTTGTTCCCGGCGTATTGAAGCGGAATTCCACTGAATTGGCCGAGCTATCACGCAGCAAGCCGACATTGCCATACAGGTCGATACCGCTAGAAGCAGACAAAGTGACGGTCGCAGCGGCTGCGCCGGACGAGCGTATCGTCAAGGTGTCGCCAAAGGTGGCGTCGCTCACGATGACACGGCCAGCATTTGCTGTCAGGCTTATATCGCCAAAGCCCGTTATGTCATGCTCGATCCGGAGGTGGCCAGCCACCGACTGCAATGAAACGTTAGTACCCACCAGGTCGCCACGGGTCGTTAAACCAAGGCCGCTTTTCAATGTCAGATCAGCGGTGCCGGTATTGATGCCAGTGGCGGGCAGCGTCAATAGTCCGTCAGCCTCCAGGCGCACGGGCTGATTGACCGCGGTTTGGGTCAGGCTTGAGACATTCATGGCCGACGCGGCTCGTACATCGATGGCCGCGCCTGTAAGGAAGACGCTGCTGCCATACGAATTTCCGGAGTTGCTCATCGTCACATTGCCGCTGGTCGCTGTGGCAGTTGTTGTTCCTGCAACGTCGAACAGCGCCGAAGCTCCGTTAATGGAGCCGCTGTTGGCGGCCATTGACAACAAACTCGTCGAACTGACAATAGTACTGCTGCCAAAGGTGATGTCACCGTTGGTTTGCAGGAAGACACCGCCGCCGCTCAGGTCGTTCAGCGTGGTCAGCGAGGTGCCGCTGAGCAAACTCAAAATACCCGTCGTCGTGATGGGGGCGTTGGGCAAAGTCAGTGCGCCCGCGGCCTGGATATCCGCCGATGTCGCGGCGAGGGAGGTGAGCGCCATGGCATTGGCGTCCCACACCACCACCGCTCCGCCGTTGAGTGCTATCGAATTGAAATCGTTGCCAGGGTTGTTCAGGGTGATGTTGCCCGCACCTTGGGTATTAAAGGCTGCACTATTGTCCACTTTGGTGACCGGCCCGAACTGCGCTTGGTCGAGGGCACCGCCGCCGGTCGTTACCGACAGGTTATTGGCATTGACTTCACCCAGCGTCAGGGGCCCCACATTTACCCAACTCACATCACCTGAGCTGTTCGGGTTCTGTCCGGGGTTGATCGTCAGGGTGCCGACGTTATTGCCAACGTTGTTTAAGGTGATGTTGGCAGCCCCGGCCGTAAAGGTCGCGTTGGGTGCCGTGATGGCCGTGCCCCCGGCTTGGGTTAGCTGCCCGCTGACGAGGTTCAGGCTGGTGCTGGCGGCCACGTTGCCCAGGATCAAGGCCCCGGGCTTGGTAACGGAAACTGCGCTCCCAGTGGCGGTCAAACTGCTGAATGAGTTGCTGGCGTTGGTCAGGGTAACGTTGTTCGTTCCCGCGTTGATCACAACGGCACCCGTTGCGCTGAGCGCGGCGGCCTGGGTAATGGCACCGCCTGCGGTCAAGGTGATGTCCGACCCTATACTGTTGGTATTGCCCAGCGCCAGCGTTGAGGCAGCGTTCAGATTGATGGGCCCTGTCGCAGTGACATTCGCCGGGCCAAGGCCGTTGGCATTGAGATTGATCGAGCCACCAGATGTCAGGCTAACGCCACCCGTTCCGCCGGCAATCGTGGTGTTAAACAGGGAACCGGGCGCTTCAATGTTGCCTTGCGTTGTGATGTTGATTGTGTTGGCTGTAATGTCATCCAGCTTCAGCGTCGACGTACCGTTTTGCACTGTCAGGATGCCGGTTGGGCCTACGGCAAGAATGCCCAAATTATTGGATGTGCTTCCCAGAAAAATATTGCCTGTACCCGACCGTACGATGGTTGTACCCGCCGTTATGCTCCCGGCGTTTTGCTGGATATTGCCATTGCCAGAAGTGCTAATGATCCCGAGCGTACCAACAGGTACGTTGACGTTGCTATTCAAGGTGACACCGCCCGGTACGGCGAGGTGGACATTGCCAGAAACAGTCGAAATCGGCTGGGCTATTGTCATTGCGTTCGGGGCAGTCACCACGATGTCGCCAATTGCGGTAATGCCGTTGGCGGAACCGACGCTGGAAACCAGGAAGTTGGGCGCGGAATTTTTGAAGTTGACGAAAGCTTGGGCATTGATGGCCACGCTGCCAAGGATATTATTTCCCACACTGCTGAGGCCTACACCTCCGTTGGTTGCAACAATTCCAAGGTTTGCGGCGGTAATGGTGCTGTTGTTGGTCTGAGCAATATTTAGACCGACCATGCTTACCGTACCGGAATTTCCTGCCGTGATGTTGCCATCGAGGAAAATAGACGTTGAAGCTACCATAGCATCGTTCGTCAGACTTACGTTTGCCCCGAATGGAAACGCCCCGCCTCTGGTTGTGTCAATGGGGGCATTCAGGCGGAGTTCACCCTGAGATGGCGCGCTAGGTGAGTTCGGGTCATGCGCAACTAATGTGACCGCCCCCCCTTTGGTAATAATGGGCGCGTTGACATACAGGTTGCCACCGGCCTGCATCGTCACGCCTGAGGCAACGTTGAACATATCGATGGCAGCTCCAACGGTGATGTCATTCTTGGCCTGAAGCAAGACTGTGGCAAATGCGGTATTTATCAACGTGACATCGATGTTCGCGAACCCTGGGTTGTCCTGGAATTCATCGACCTGAAATAGATCGGTAATATTTCCGCCACCCGGCGCCACAACGAGAATATCGTTAGGATCCAGCAGCAAAGTGCCACTCTTCCCGTTCGGCGCCAAGGCATTGACCTTCGCCTCGAACACCAAACGCTCTTTTCCCGACACCTCGACAAACCCGCCGTCGCCCGCATTCGCACCACCCTGCGCGCTGATGCTGCCATAAGCCTTGGTTTGCTCATCGGCCCACACAATCACCGTACCACCGTTGCCGCTATCCAGCGCATCGGCCTTCAGCGTCGCGTTCGGGCCCAAGAAGGTTTTGCTGGCGTTTGCCACGTCGGTATCTTTACCCTGAAACCCTCCACCCACGCGAATCTTGCCGCCGCCGCTTGGGCCGCTCACGTCAATCAGCGCGTTGTCGGCCACCGCCACGCGGTTGCCCAGCACATCGACCGTGCCGCCTTTGGTACCGGCAGCATCGCCGCGCGCCAGTACCTGAGCATTGCCGTCAACCCGCGCATCCCCCGTGGCGCGTAACACCACTTTGCCGCCTTGCATGTCGGCGGTGACCGCCTGAATCAGGCCGCTGTGTTTGAGCGTGCCGGCAAAAATGCCAACTGCGTCGCCTTTAAGGGAACCCAGGTTGATGGCCTGATCGGCCGGGGCCTGCACTTCGAGCGTGATGCCTTCGAGCCCACGCCCGGTAATTTCGACCTTTTGGCCAGCCACCAGCGAGACGCTGCCGTTTTTGGCTTCGACCACGGCGGTTTTGGCCAGATCAATGCTGGGGGCAATCAGCACCACGTCGCCACCCCGGGCAATGATGTTGCCTTCTACGGTAAGCGCACCGGTGTGGTTGCCCAACTCGCTGCTGCCAAAGCGCAAGCGGCCCGCCAGTGCATCAGCGTCTTTCATGCCCACCGCAGAGGCGGTGAAACCCGCTGTGTCGATCAGCGCGCCCGCGCCTACCGCAATGCCGCTTTGGTTGACCAGCACCACCCGCCCATTGCTGGACAAGGTGCCAAACAACTGCGACGGCGTGTTGGTGACCACCCGGTTGATCGACATGCTGGCCGCGTTGGGCTGGTTGATCTGGGTGGTGGCCCCCGCGCCGATGGAGAAGCTGTTCCAGTTGGTGGCCGAATGTGCCGTGCCCGCGCCATTGGTGGTGGTAACGGTGAGTTTGCCAGCCTGGCTGTAGTTGGACGTGGCTGTGCCGTGGATGGCTACCCCGCCTTGGGGCAGGGTTTGGGCATGGGCATCGGCAAAATAAGCTGTGAGGCCGCTGAATCCGATGGCAATCGACAGCGGCACAACCGCCAGACCCGGCGGCCACGCCAGCTCGGACAAGGCGTTTTTGAGGGCGTTGGCCCGGTTGCGGTTGCGGGTGCCGCCACTTTGGCCCCCGGCGGATTCGATTTCAGCCACCGCCACCATGGCACCCAAGGCCTGGTTCCAGACGGTTCGGTAAATGTGATTCAGTGACGCGCGATTTGACATGATGGGACCCCTGACACGTGTTACCGGTTTCAGCTGACAACCGGCTTCACTCCTGGCGATTTAAGTTTCAAAACATTACAGCACAACAAGGCCAAATATGCGATAAGACTTACACCAGCCACAGGAACTGCTTCACACAATTGGCGTAGGCCCGGCCCCATGCGGACGGAATTGTGAAAAACGTGCGTTTTGTCACAATTGCACCAAAATGGGGCGATTCACCCCACTTTACCCCTTTAAAACTACCTACACCAGCACCCGCTCAATCCCACCCGCATTGGCAGCAGCCACGTAATCAGGCAACCAGTTATCGCCCAAAATCTGGTTGGCCATCTCCACCACGATGTAATCTGCTTCGAGCAAACCGTTGTTCAGGTCATTGCCGTAGCGCGACAGGCCCTGCAAACAACTTGGGCAACTGGTCAAGATTTTGACGTTCGCCTTGGCCGCCGGGGCATCCGCCAAATTGCCCGCTTTTGGTGCCGCTTTTTGGGCCATAGCCCGCAGCTCAATTTCGCCTTTGCGCAACTCTTCTTCTTTGCGAAACCGAACCTGGGTCGAAATGTCAGGCCGCGTCACGCCCAGCGTGCCGCTTTCGCCGCAGCAGCGGTCACTTTTGAGCACGGTTTCCCCCACCAGCGCTTTCACAGTTTTCATCGGGTCTTGCAGCTTCATGGGGCTGTGGCACGGGTCGTGGAACAAATACGCGCCCTCGGCCACGCCGGCACTGGCCAGGGTGATGCCTTTTTCCAGCAAATATTCGTGAATGTCGATGATGCGGCAGCCGGGGAAGATTTTGTCGAACTGGTAACCCTGTAACTGGTCGTAACAGGTGCCGCAACTCACCACCACGGTTTTGATGTCCAGGTAGTTGAGGGTATTGGCAACCCTGTGGAACAAAACCCGGTTGTCGGTGATGATTTTTTCGGCTTTGTCAAACTGGCCACTGCCGCGCTGCGGGTAACCACAGCACAGGTAACCCGGCGGCAGCACGGTTTGCACCCCGGCGTGCCACAACATGGCCTGCGTGGCCAAACCGACCTGGCTAAACAGGCGCTCCGAGCCGCAACCGGGGAAATAAAACACCGCTTCTGTTTCACTCGATGTTTTCACCGGGTTGCGGATGATGGGTACGTAATCGGCATCTTCAATGTCCAACAACGCCCGTGCCGTTTTTTTAGGCAAACCGCCGGGCATCTTTTTGTTGATGAAGTGGATGATTTGCTCTTTGATCGGTGCCGCGCCCACGGTTGCAGGCGGCGCAGCAGTTTGCGCCTTGGCCGCCACCCGCAGCACCTGGTTGGCCAGGCGCTGCACTTTGAAGCCGACATCCACCATGGCGGTGCGCATCAGCTTGATGGTTTGTGGGCTCGTGGCGTTGAGCATCAACATCGCCGCTGCATTGCCGGGCCGGAAGCTTTTTTGCCCCATTTTGCGCAGCAGGTTGCGCATGTTCATCGAGACTTCGCCAAAATCAATATCGACCGGGCACGGCGACAGGCATTTGTGGCACACCGTGCAATGGTCGGCCACGTCTTCAAACTCTTGCCAATGT
>JANOVW010000278.1:0-8154 GCA_031417575.1 Rhodoferax sp.
TAAGCGTGATCGGGCTTGTCGCGGCGCAGTGTCCAGGGGATGTGGCCTTTCAGCGCGAACTGCTCAACGCCATTCATCACCGTGGCCACGGCCAGGCCCTTTTTGAACCAGGTCTTGAAGTTGCGCGACTTGTGCAACTCAGCGTGCAGCCAGCTTTTCTCAAACGCCTCGGGGTAGGCGCTCAACTCGTCATGTTGGCGACCCGCCTGAATGGCATCAAATGCCGCTTCGGCGGCCATCATGCCGGTTTTGATCGCGGCATGGCTGCCCTTGATACGGCTCACGTTCAGGTAGCCCGCATCGCAGCCCACCAAGGCGCCGCCGGGGAACACGGTTTTGGGCAATGACATCAGGCCACCCGCCGTGATGGCGCGGGCACCGTAGGCCAGGCGTTTGGCGGGCTTCAGGCCCTGGTCTTCGCCTTCAAAATACCAGCGCACATTGGGATGGGTTTTCCAGCGCTGGAACTCCTCAAACGGACTGAGATACGGGTTGCTGTAGTCGAGCCCGGTGATAAATCCCAGGGCGATCTTGTTGCCATCGAGGTGGTACAAAAAGGCGCCGCCGTAGGTGTCGTTGTCCATCGGCCAACCCGCGGTGTGCATGACGAAACCGGGCGAATGGCGTTTGGGGTCAATCTCCCACAGCTCCTTGATGCCAAGGCCATAACTTTGCGGGTCTTTGCCGGCATCAAGTTTGTATTTGGCGATGAGCTGTTTGCCCAAGTGGCCGCGCGAGCCTTCTGCAAATACGGTGTATTTGCCCAGCAGCTCCATGCCGATCTGGAAGTTCTCACCGGGTTCGCCATCTTTGCCTACGCCCATGTTGCCAGTGGCAACGCCCTTGACGGAGCCATCGGTGTTGTACAGCACTTCAGCGGCGGCAAAACCAGGAAAGATTTCAACACCCAAACCTTCGGCCTGCTCAGCCAGCCAGCGTGTCACAGCGCCCAGGCTCACGATGTAATTGCCATGGTTTTGAAAACAATCGGGCAGCAGGAAATTCGGTGTTCGGATGGCACCCTTTTCGCTCAGGAACATCATCGCGTCGTCCGTAACCGGCTGGTTCAATGGCGCACCGAGTTCCTTCCAGTTGGGGATCAGTTCGTTCAGTGCAATCGGGTCCATGATGGCCCCTGAGAGGATGTGGGCACCAGGTTCAGAGCCTTTTTCCAGCACCACCACCGACACTTCTTTGCCAGTTTTTTCTGCTAGCTGCTTGAGCCGGATGGCCGTGGCAAGCCCGCCGGGGCCGCCGCCGACCACGACCACGTCGTATTCCATCGCTTCGCGGGGGCCATATTGGGCCAGAATTTCGTCATGTGTCATGGTGCAGGTCTCGGAGGTTTTACAAAGTGAGGTATAGCGGCTACCGGGTGTTTGGCGGTGTCGTCATGCACACCTTCGTTTCAGGGCATTTTATTCTGAGCCGCTGGGCCAGAATGCCACAATACCATTTCAACGATTACTTTAGAGGCGTACGACTTCATGGCTTACAGCATTGATCTTTCTGGCCGCGTTGCCCTTGTCACGGGCGCCTCGGGCGGCTTGGGCGCACAGTTTGCACGCACGCTGGCCAGCGCAGGCGCTGCCGTTGTGCTGGCCAGTCGGCGCATCGACAAACTCAAGGAGCTGCGTTCGCAAATCGAGGGCCAGGGCGGCTCGGCTCATGTGGTTGAGCTGGATGTGACGGACATCGACTCCATCAAGTCTGCAGTGGCGCATGCAGAAACCGAAGTGGGCAGCATTGACATTTTGATCAACAACTCCGGTGTCAGTACCAGCCAGCGCATTCAGGACGTGAGTGAAACCGACTACGATTTTGTTTTCAACACCAACGTGAAAGGTGCTTTTTTTGTGGCCCAGGAAGTGGGCAGGCGCATGTTGGCCCGCGCCCAGGGTTCTGCGCCGGGCAGCTACACCGGTGGGCGTATCGTGAACATCGCGTCACTCACCGGGCTCAAGGCATTTCCGCAAATCAGCACCTATTGCATGAGCAAGGCGGCGGTGATCCACATGACCAAATCGCAGGCGCTGGAGTGGGGCCGGTTTGGCATCAACGTAAACGCCATCTGCCCCGGTTATATCGATACCGAGATTAACCACCACCACTGGCAGACTGAACGCGGTAAAAAGTTGGTGAACATGTTGCCGCGCAAACGTGTGGGCAACCCGCAAGACCTGGATGCACTGCTGGTGATGTTGTGCAGTGACCAAAGCCACTTCATCAATGGTGCCGTGATCTCAGCGGATGATGGTTTTGGAGTTTAATATCTATTTTTAAAGAAGTATTAAATAAAAAATGGATTTTTCTGACGTAATAGTTGCACTATAAGCTATATAATATATAGTAAAAATTATTATATTTAGATAAATTTACAATGAAAATATTAATACCAGATAATAAAAAACTGATTTTCGAACAGGTCATTCCCATCCGTTGGGGTGATATGGATGCGATGAATCACCTCAACAATGCGAGCTATTTCCGGTATATGGAAACCTGCCGTATTGATTGGTTCCAGTCGCTCGGGCGGGGCTTGGGCAGTGAGTCGGACGGCCAAGGTTTTGGCATTCTGATCGTCAATGCCTTCTGCAATTTTTATCAGCAGCTGGAATACCCCGGCGACGTGCGCATCAAAATGTACGTGAGCGACGCAGGCCGCAGCAGTTTTGAAAGCTGGAATACGATGGAGCGCACCGACCAGCCCGGCGTGATTTACGCGGCCGGTGGTGCCACGACGGTCTGGAGCGACTTCAAAGCGCAAAAATCTGCGCCGTTACCTGATTGGCTGCGCGCGTTGATCACCTGAAGCTGGTGGCGAATGCGCACAACTGAACTATTGCGCCACTTTGCCTTGCCAAAGTGTCATCAGCTCGGGCGACCCTTGGGCCCGTACGCTGTTGTCATTCAGAATGTCTTCGGTGGCTGCCACCATGTCTTTATGGGCAAACACCAGGGTTTCGCCACCGCGGTTGTCGGCTTCAAACGTGACGAACTCGTCTTTCATGTCGCGCAGCAATGCGACCAGATGCCGCAAACTGCGCACGGGCGTGCCGTTTACTGCGCGTATCACCGAAGCGGCGGCATTGCTGTAACCGGTCGAGAGCCGATGCGGAAAAAACGGTGATGCAATCACCACCAGCTCTTCGCGCGCGGGTGTCGGTTCGGCACTTCGCAAGGTCACCAGGGGGCTGCGGATGAAGCTGAAAGCCGCCATCGACCCACCGCTGTTCATGAACGACAAAAACTGCGTGGTGGCCTTTGAAAACACCATCGGGCCATAGATGAAGTAAGGTGGGTATTCTCCTTTCAGATCCGGAATCAGAAAGGGCTGCTCATTCACCACGGGTAACGACAATTTGACTGACTGGCCTGCCCGCCACACAGTTACCGGCACCGTTCCGTTGACGGCAATTTTTTGCACCAGATAGCGCGCGCTGACCCGCAGATCGCCACCAGCCTTGACCATGCCCTGGTCATCCACCGGGGCTTCACCAATGTGGGTCACAACGTCCCACTTTTTGAGGGGGTAGGTTGCAGCCTCGCTGTAGGGGCGATGCACCACCAGCCCTTTGACGTTACTGTCGAGCTTGAGAAATTTGCGCAATGCCGGGTTTTCGAGGCGCTGCAACTCATCCAGTGAAAATGCTTTGCCGTCGTAACGCCCGTCACCAATATCTTTGAGAAACAGCTCGATTTCTTCGTTGGGAATGATGTAACTGATGTTTTGCGCATCACTCAGGCGGCTGAAGGCCAGGCCAATCATCTTGTCATCGGCAATCGCGGGGCCACCACTGTTGCCGGGGTTGATTGCTGCATCGATTTGAATACGCAAACCAGAGACTGGCGCGTTGTAGTTGGCAAATTCAATGCGGGAAACAATGCCCTTGGTGATCGACAGCGAGGTTCCACCCGTTGGAAAGCCGTAGGCCAGCACCGCGTCTTTGATCTGTGGCAAAGCGCTGGCGCGCGCCAGCGGCGCGTGTTTTTTGAAGAAACTCTCGTCTTCCAGCTGGAGCACGGCCAGGTCAATGCCCGGCGCAATGGCCACCACAGTTGCATTGAGTTTGTCGCCTGAACCATTGCCTTGCACCTGCACTTGGCTCGCGTAACTCACCACATGGGCATTGGTCAGGATGCGGTTGCCCTCGATCACCACGCCTGAACCCGTGCCATCGCGCGGGCCCTGCTTGGCCCAGGGCTTAAACGGGTCTGGCAGACGGGAGGTGGCAAATACCTTAACCACCGAGTTGGTCAGTTGGCTGGCTTCCGCGCTGGTTTGCGCGGCGGCCCATTGCGGCGCAGCGGCAACCCATGCGGTGAAAACCCCCAACGCTAAAACACGGTAAAACAGCAGGCGAGCGACATAAGTCGGCAGAGTATGGTTCATCGGCAGACTCACTTTGGTTTGGCCACGCGCCCCATGGCGTAAAACTCGGGGTTGGGCATCATGTTACTGAAGCTGGCCATCCGGTTGGAGAGGCCAAAAAACGCCGTGATGGCGGCAATATCCCAAATGTCTTCATCATCGAACCCGTGCGCATGCAAAGGGACAAAGTCGGCTTCGTTGACCTGGTCTGAGTGAAGGCAAACCTTCATCGCAAAATCAAGCATGGCCATCTGGCGCGGTGTGATGTCGGCCTTTTTGTAGTTGGTGGCCACCTGGTCGGCCACCAGCGGCTTTTTCTCGTAAATGCGCAATAGGGCGCCGTGCGCCACTACGCAATACAAACAATGGTTGGCGGCGCTGGTAGCGGTGACGATCATCTCCCGGTCACCCTTGCTCAGGTTGCTGGTTCGTCCCACTGAATCGGGCAGCATGAGCGCGTCGTGATAGGCGAAAAACGCCCGCCATTCGGCGGGCCGGCGGGCAAAGGCGAGAAACACATTGGGCACAAAACCGGCTTTTTCCTGCACTTCCAGCACTTTGGCTTTGATGTCGTCGGGCAAGTCAATGATGGCGGGAGCGGGGTAACGGGGCATGCGGGCCTTTCGTGAGGGAAAAAGTCTGCCAATTAATAAAAACTATGACTTGTATCAACTATATTGAGTTTACATATGGCCAATCAAGCCATATCCTCAATGTACCGCTTTTACTGATCGCCTTGGTGCCAATCACCCTTTGGTCGCAGGGCTTAACTTGAAGGAATGTCAATGGCCAATCCCACTTCCGAAATCGCAGGCAAATGCCCGGTGATGCATGGCGTAACCCAGCCAACTGCCGCGCGTAACCGCGCCAGGCAAGACTGGTGGCCCAACCAGTTGAACTTGAAGGTCCTGCACCAGCACTCTGCTTTGTCTAACCCGATGGGTGAGGATTTCAACTATGCCGAGGCGTTCAAAACCCTCGACCTGCATGCCGTGGTGAAGGATTTGCATGCGTTGATGACCGACTCACAGGATTGGTGGCCTGCAGATTACGGCCACTACGGGCCGTTTTTCATCCGCATGGCCTGGCATAGCGCGGGCACCTATCGCACAGGCGATGGCCGGGGCGGTGCCGGTGACGGCGCACAACGTTTTGCCCCGCTAAACAGCTGGCCAGACAACGTTAACCTGGACAAAGCCCGCCGCTTGTTGTGGCCGATCAAACAAAAATATGGCCGGAAAATCTCCTGGGCAGATCTCATCGTCCTGACTGGCAATGTTGCGCTGGAGTCAATGGGTTTCAAAACTTTTGGGTTTGGCGGTGGCCGCGTCGACATTTGGGAACCGCAGGACGACATCTATTGGGGTTCCGAAGGAAAGTGGCTTGCAGACGAGCGCTACAGTGGCGACCGCGATCTTCAGAAACCCCTGGCCGCCGTGCAAATGGGCCTTGTCTACGTGAATCCGGAAGGTCCGAACGGCACGCCAGACCCGTTGGGCTCGGCCCGCGACATCCGTGAAACCTTCACCCGAATGGCCATGGACGACGAAGAAACCGTGGCGCTCACCGCGGGCGGCCATACCTTTGGCAAATGCCATGGTGCCGCCGACCCAAGCCAATATGTCGGTCCGGAGCCCGAGGGTGCCAGCATTGAAGAGCAGGGCCTGGGCTGGAAAAACGCCTTCGGCAGTGGCAAGGGTGGTGACCAGATTGGCAGCGGCCTTGAAGGCGCGTGGACCAACAACCCCATCCAGTGGGACAACGGCTACTTTGAAAACCTGTTCGGCCACGAGTGGGTATTGACCAAAAGCCCAGCTGGCGCTCACCAGTGGATGCCCCAAGACCCCGCCGCGCAGCAGTCTGTGCCGGATGCGCACGACCCGACGCAGCGCCGCGCCCCGATGATGACCACCGCCGACATGGCCATGCGCATGGACCCGGCCTACGAGAAGATATCGCGCCGCTTTATGGCCAACCCCGAAGTGTTTGCCGATGCATTTGCGAGGGCCTGGTTCAAACTCACCCATCGCGACATGGGTCCCATCACCCGCTACCTCGGCCCACTGGTGCCCAAAGAAGAGCTGATCTGGCAAGACCCGGTGCCCGCGATCGGCCATGTGTTGGTTGACGAACAAGACACAGCGGCGCTGAAGCATAGGCTCCTCACATCTGGCCTGTCGATCTCCCAACTGGTCACCACTGCTTGGGCTTGCGCATCAACTTTTCGGGGCAGTGACAAGCGTGGCGGAGCCAATGGCGCGCGCCTGCGTTTGGCACCGCAGAAAAACTGGGCAGTGAATCAACCAGCCGAATTGGCCACCGTGCTGCAGTCGCTGGAAGCAATACAGCAGGGCTTCAACAGCGCCCAGTCGGGTGGTAAAAAAGTTTCATTGGCAGACGTGATCGTCCTGGGTGGTTGTGCTGCCATTGAAGCGGCGGCCAAAAAAGCCGGGCAGGAGGTACAGGTTCCGTTTTCTGCAGGCCGCACCGATGCCACTCAAGAGCAGACCGATGTGGAGTCATTCGCAGCGCTGGAACCCAGCGCCGACGGGTTCCGCAATTACCTTGGCAAGGGTCACGAGGCTGTCGCAGCAGAAATGTTGGTCGACCGGGCGAACCTGATGAAGCTGACCGCCCCCGAGATGACGGTTTTGGTGGGTGGCATGCGCGCCTTGAACGCGAACGTTGGGCAGGTAAAACACGGTGTTTTCACCCAACGCACCGAAACCTTGACCAACGATTTTTTCGTGAACCTGCTGGACATGGGAACGGTATGGCAAAAGTCTCCGGCGTCAGCCGGTGAGCTGGAAGGCCGTGACCGGACAACCGGCCAACTGAAGTGGACGGCGACAGTTGTTGACCTCGTCTTTGGTTCGAACTCGCAACTGCGGGCCATCGCCGAAGTCTATGCCAGCAGCGATGCCCAGCCGGTGTTTGTGCGTGATTTTGTGGCCGCATGGGTCAAGGTGATGAACCTGGACCGGTTCGATCTGGCCTGACCGCAAAGCAGCCTGATCCGGCAGGGCAAACCAGCGGCAAGTGCGCGGCTGTTTAACCGCCGGGTCGGCCGGGTGCGATGATTGTCAATTTGGGAAAGTAGCTGAGGTAGCGCGGCGCATCACGGGTCAGCAGTTGCAACTGATTGACCAGCGCATGCGCACCGATGTAAAAGTCAGGCATGGGTGAGGTTTTGCTTCCCCGGCTGGCACGGTAAATTTTGAAGGCCTGCCCGGCCAGAAAGGCAGCATCCCACGGCAAAGCCTGGCGCACCAGCGGCAACCCGGCAAGCGCGGCCTCCAGGTCGTTGGCGGTTTCAAAACGCGGGCTGACTTCAGCCAGGATGAGCGGGTTGATCACCAGCGGCCCTTGGGCGCTAAGGGTATCGAGCTGGTCCACCGACCAGTCGGCCCACGCCGGGTCATTGGCCAGCACGTCAATCAGGATGCAACTGTCTACCAAGGTGCCTTGGCTAAAGGGGCGATGCAGATAACGCGCGTCGGGTTCTTGGGCAGGAAGGGCTTGGCTGGTGCCGCTGCCGGTTGTAAACGTTGATTTGCGGGGCATCGTGCTCAATCGCGCCATGAAGGGCCTTGTCAGCCGCGCAAATAGGCCATGAACTCATCCGTGCCCATGTTTTTGAACTGGGCGGCATTGGCGCTGCCGCGAACCCGCTCAAAGGCCGTACGCACGTTGCTGGCCGGACGGGTCAGTGGCCGGATGATGACCTCCAGCTCGCCGGTGGTTCCGACTTTGGCCCGCACCTCAAATTCAACCTCGCTGTG
>JANOVW010000279.1:0-16540 GCA_031417575.1 Rhodoferax sp.
CTTGGCAAACGAATCGCTCCCCAAAACGTGCCGCAAAAACTGCACGTTGGTGTTCAGGCCCACAATATGAACTTGGGCCAGCGCGGCATCCAGGCGCGCCAGCGCTTCGGCACGGGTCGCGCCGTGCACAATGAGTTTGGCCACCATGGAGTCGTAATAGGGCGATATGGCATCGCCCTGCCTGACACCTGAATCCACCCGAACGCTGCCACGCTCAAAGCTCACACAGTCAGGCAGGGCATAGTGCTGCAGCGTGCCGGTAGCAGGCAGAAAATTCTTGTCGGGGTTTTCGGCACAGATGCGAGCTTCTATGGCATGGCCCTGAATGTGGAGTTCGTCCTGACGAAGCGGCAACTTTTCGCCACAGGCGACTCGCAGTTGCCATTCAACCAAATCAAGGCCCGTGATGGCCTCTGTCACCGGGTGTTCCACCTGCAGACGCGTGTTCATCTCCATAAAGAAGAAATTCATGACGCCACCGGGCTTTTGCTCCACAATGAACTCGACCGTGCCGGCACCCACGTAGTTCACCGCACGGGCGGCCGCCACTGCAGCATTGCCCATGCCTTCACGCATGGCTTGCGTCATGCCAGGTGCGGGCGCTTCTTCCAGCACTTTCTGGTGTCGCCTTTGCACCGAGCAATCGCGTTCGAACAGGTAGACATAGTTGCCATGTGTGTCGCCGAACACCTGAATTTCGATGTGGCGTGGGCGTTGGACGTATTTTTCGATCAGCACCGCGTCGTCACCAAAACTGTTTTTGGCTTCGCGTTTGCAAGAGGCCAATGCGGCGTCAAACTCTTGCGCCTGCTCCACCACGCGCATGCCTTTGCCGCCGCCGCCTGCGCTGGCCTTGATCAGCACCGGGAAACCGATTTTTTCGGCTTCCTGTTTCAGCAACGCAGGTTCCTGATCTGCACCGTGATAACCCGGCACCAGGGGCACACCGGCTTTCTCCATCAGTTGTTTGGACGCAGCCTTGAGCCCCATCGCCCGGATCGCCAAAGGGGGTGGTCCGATAAACACCAAACCCGCATCGGCACAGGCTTGGGCGAAAGCGTCGTTCTCGCTCAAAAAGCCGTACCCAGGGTGCACGGCTTCAGCGCCTGTTGCCTTGGCGGCTTCCAGAATACGTTGCCATTGCAGGTAACTGTCTTTGGGCGCATTGCCACCCACATGCACCGCTTCATCACAGACCTGGACATGTTTGGCCCGCGCATCAGCGTCCGAATAAACCGCCACCGTTTTGATCGCCATCCGCGCGGCCGTGGCAGCGACTCTGCATGCGATTTCACCCCGATTGGCAATTAGAATTTTTTTGAACATGGATTATTTCAGTGTGAGGGAGACAGACCTGCACCACCCAGCCAGCCCCGAATGCGCCGAAGGAGTGATTTCAGAACTTTGAGCAGGAAAACCAGCAACCAGATACTTAGCAGGATGACCAACAAAAGGGTGATGCCAAAGGCCACCGGGTAATTCGTTGCCAGCCACATCATGCCCACCACCAGCCCGTCTTCAAGGAGGCTGACAGCGATATTTGAAAACGGTTCAGGCGAGGTGTTCAGTGCGGCCCGGGTTGTGGCCTTGGTGGCGTAGGAAGTAGCTGCGAGCGTACCGCCCAACAAGCCCGCAGCCATCCCCATGGTGGCACTGTCGGCACCAAAAACCCCGGCAGCCAACGCAGCACCGGCGGGTACCCGAATGACCGAGTGAACCAGATCCCACAGGCTATCGAGCCCCGGAATCTTGTCGGCAAAAAATTCGACAAACAACATAAACCCGCTACCGGCCAACACGGCCGGGTGCTGCAACATCGACAAACCGGCGGGCAAGGGCAACCAACCCAACCAGCCTGCCAAACCCGTCATGAACACCACGGCATACAACCGGATACCGCTGGCCCAGCCCAGCACGCCAGCCAAGGCCAGCAGTTGCGCCATGTCGAGCGAACGGGTGCCTTTTTGCGCGATGTCGGCAAAGGAATGCCAAAGTTGAAGCAAGGTGTCCATGAGTCAGATCAGTCGGGCCGGTAGTCGGGTCAATAACGCTTGGCCACTTCTTCCAGCATCACCTCAGTGGCGCCACCACCAATGGCCAACACCCGCGCATCCCGCCATAACCGCTCAATCGCGGTTTCGCGCATGTAGCCCATGCCACCGTGGAACTGCTGGCAGGTCTGCAGCACTTCGTTGACCAATTCACCAGTAAGCGCCTTCAACATCGAAACCTCCTGCACGATGTCCCGCTTCTGCGTTACGGCCCAGGCGCAGTGGTACATGAACTGGCGCGCGGCGCGGGTCTTGGCGTCCAGCATGGCGATGCGCTGACGAATGGTTTGCTTGTCCCACAGCGGGGCCCCAAAGGCCTGGCGCTGGCGCACAAAATCAAGTGTCATGCGAAGAGCCTGTGTGCAATGGCCGACCGCCATGGCGGCCAGCGCGATGCGTTCGGTCTGGAAGTTCTTCATCACCGAATAGAAGCCCTTGCCCTCTTCGCCCAGCAGGTTTGCCGCCGGGATGCGGCAGTTATCCAGCACCAGTTCCGCGGTGTCAGACGACAACCAGCCGGTTTTGTGCAATGAGCGCCCCACAGTGAACCCGGGCGTGCCTTTCTCGACGATGAACATCGACATGTCATGGCGGGCCGTTCCGGTTTTGGCAGCAATAAAGTACAGGTCGGCATGCACCCCGTTGGTGATAAACATCTTGGTGCCGTTCAATACCCAGTGGTCACCCTCGCGCCGGGCAGTGGTACGCATGCCGGCCACATCCGAACCGGCACCGGGTTCGGTAATACCCACTGCCGTGATGGTTTCACCGGCAATCACACCGGGCAAATAGTTTGCCTTTTGTGCCGCCGTTCCGGCGTGGTGGAGATGCGGGCTCGCCATGTCGGTATGCACCAGCACCGTGATGATGAACCCGCCGAAAGTGGATTGAGACAACGCTTCAGCAAACACCAGGTTAGTGAGCGCGTCGGCCTCTGCGCCGCCGTAGGCTGATTCGTACATCAGGCCAAACAGACCCGCCTGGCCCATCTTGCGCAACACATCGCGCGGCGTGAAACCGGCGACTTCCCAGGCCGATGCCACCGGCTCAACTTCCCGGGCGATAAACCTTGCAACTTGCTCGCGCAATTGCTCATGCTCTGAGGTGGTGTAAATGTTGTCAGTCATGCTCGGTTCAAGCTCACTTTGCCTACATCCGGAACACGCCGAACTTGGTATCCGGAATCGGCGCATTCAGCGAGGCCGACAAGGCCAAGCCCAGAACCCGCCGGGTGTCTGCCGGGTCAATCACGCCGTCGTCCCACAGGCGGGCGCTGGCGAAGTAAGGATGCGATTGGTGCGCAAACTGGTCGAGCACTGGCTGTTTGAATTTGGCTTCCTCCTCCGCGCTCCAGCTGCCGCCTTTGGCCTCAATGCCGTCGCGGCGCACGGTGGCCAACACACCGGCGGCCTGCTCGCCGCCCATCACGCAAATTCGGGCGTTGGGCCACATCCACAAGAAACGGGGCGAATAGGCCCGGCCACACATGCCGTAGTTGCCCGCGCCGTAACTGCCCCCAATGATGATGGTGAATTTGGGCACTTGCGCGGTGGCCACAGCGGTAACCATCTTGGCCCCGTGCCGGGCAATGCCTTCGTTTTCGTATTTGCGGCCCACCATAAAACCGGTGATGTTCTGCAAAAACAGCAGCGGCACCTTGCGCTGGCAACACAACTCGATGAAGTGCGCCCCCTTTTGCGCTGATTCGCTGAACAAGATGCCATTGTTGGCAACAATGCCGATGGGCATGCCCTCAATACGCGCAAAACCGCAGATCAGCGTGCTGCCAAACCGCGCCTTGAATTCGTCGAAATCCGATCCATCAACGATACGGGCAATGATTTCACGCACGTCATACGGTTTGCGGGTGTCAGCGGGAATCACACCGTACAACTCGCTGGTGTCGTATTTGGGTGCCCGCGACGGAACCGTAGCGACAGCCACACGCTTTTGCCGGTTCAGGTTGGCCACTGCTGCACGCGCCAAGGCCAGGGCGTGCGGGTCGTTTTGCGCCAGATGATCCGCCACACCCGACAAACGCGTGTGCACATCACCACCCCCCAAATCTTCGGCAGATACGATTTCACCCGTGGCCGCTTTCACCAGTGGCGGGCCACCCAAAAAGATGGTGCCCTGGTTTTTGACAATGATGGTTTCATCGCTCATGGCGGGTACGTACGCGCCGCCAGCAGTGCACGAGCCCATGACGACTGCAATTTGCCCAATACCCTGGGCGCTTAGATTGGCCTGGTTGTAAAAGATCCGTCCAAAGTGGTCACGATCAGGAAACACATCATCTTGATTGGGCAAGTTGGCACCGCCTGAATCCACAAGGTAGATGCAAGGCAGGTGATTCTGCGCCGCGATCTCCTGGGCCCGCAGGTGCTTTTTAACCGTCATGGGGTAATAGGTGCCACCCTTCACGGTGGCATCGTTGCAGACAATCAGGCAATCGACACCACTCACACGGCCAATACCGGTGATGACACCTGCGCAAGGCGCGCTATCGGTGCCGTCGCGGTCGGGGTACATGTTCAACGCAGCCAGGGGCGAGAGCTCCAGAAAAGGCGTGCCGGGGTCGAGCAGCATTTGCACGCGCTCGCGCGGCAGCAACTTGCCGCGTGCCGTGTGTTTGGCCCGCGCGGCCTCGCCCCCGCCCAGCGTAGTTTGGGCCAGTTTGGCCCGCAGGTCGTCCACCACGGTGCGCATGGCCGCCGCATTGGCCTGAAATTCGGCGGATCGGGCGTTGAGTTTGGTTTCCAGAATTGCCATCGTGTTGATCTCTTCAGGGTATAGATGCGCCAGAGCGGCTGGTGTCAGGCTATCAGCAAAGGCGGCAAATGGGCCATGTCGATAAATTGGTGCCGAGCGCCCGCCATGGCCAACTGCGTCGGGCTCACATGCAGCGTGCTGGCAGGCGTGTAGGCGAATACGGTGGCTTGGGCGGCGACACCCGCCGTGACACCCGGTACGGTGTCTTCTACCACGGCGCAATCGGCTGGATTCACGTTCAATGCGGCGGCAGCAGCCAGATAGACATCAGGGAACGGCTTGGAGCGGGGTGTTTCGTATCCGCTGAAAATGCGGCCTTCAAAACAATCGAGCAGGCCAATCTTGCCCAGTTGCAGCATGACTTTGGCGCGATCTGCTCCCGAAGCGCAAGCGATTTGGCCTTTGTAGCGGGCATGCACCTCGCGTACGGCTTCGATCACGTTGGGTATGGCCACCACCCGTTCATTCAGGGCTTGGTTGCGCCGCTGCGCAAATTCGGCCAGCCAGGCAGGCGTCACGGTGAAGCCGGTACGTTCTTCAATCTGGCGTATTTCGTCCTTGACCGCTTTGCCCACAAAAACACGCATGCACTCGTCTTGCGAAATAGCCCAGCCTTTTTCATTGAGCATTTCGCGTAAAACGCCGTTGGTGATGGGCTCACTGTCGACCAGCACGCCATCACAGTCAAACAGCACGGCGGCAAACTTCATGGTGCCACCCGGGCTTTTGGGTTCATTTGCGCGCCCTGTACTCGGCCAGGGTTTCAGTGGGCGCACCCGCCTTGACCCAATCGCCATACCCGCCTTCAATGTGGGCCACGTTGGTCATGCCCATGTCTTGCAGGGTTTTGGCGGCCAGGGCGCTGCGCCAGCCGGCCCCGCAAAACAGCACAAACTCTTTGCTTTCATCCGCGAATATTTTTTTGAAATAGGGCGAAGCCGGATCGACCCAGAACTCCAGCATGCAACGCGGCGCATGGTAAGCCCCGGCAATGGTGCCGTCGTTCATTTCGCGTACGTCGCGGATGTCCAGAATCTGCATGTCTGGCTGGCCAATGCGCGCTTGCACGGCTGCCACAGAATAGGTTTTGACTTCGGCCATGGCCTCGTCGACAAGTTGTTTGAAACCTTTGGTGATGGGCATGGTGTGTTTGCGGGGTTGAAAAGGGTTGGTTGGACGAGGTGATGCGAGCGGACTACAGGCTGCGCTGGATGATGAGTTTCTGGATATCCGACGTGCCTTCATATATCTGGCACACCCGCACGTCGCGGTAGATGCGTTCCACCGGGAAATCGCTCACGTAGCCATAGCCGCCCAGGGTCTGAATGGCGGCGCTGCAGATTTTTTCGGCGGCCTCGCTGGCAAACAACTTGGCCATGGCGGCTTCTTTCAGGCACGGCACACCCGCGTCGCGCAGGGAAGCTGCATGCCAAATAAGCTGCCGGGCGGCTTCAAGCTGGGTAGCGCAATCAGCCAGGCGAAAACCTACTGCTTGATGGCTGAAGATGCTCTGGCCAAAGCTCGTACGGTCTTTGGCATAGGCAATGGCGCAATCCAGCGCGGCGCGGGCCATGCCCACGCTTTGCGCAGCGATGCCAATGCGACCGCCCTCAAGCCCACCCAGCGCGATTTTGTAGCCCTCGCCTTCCTGACCAATCAGGTTTTCTGCCGGGATGCGGCAATTGTCAAAATTAATCTGGGCGGTGTCGCTGCTGTGTTGGCCCATTTTTTCTTCCAGCCGCGCCACGGTGTAACCCGGTGTGTTGGTGGGCACCAGAAAGGCACTCATACCTTTTTTGCCAGCGGCTTTATCAGTCACCGCAATGACGATTGCCACATCACCTTCTTTACCACTCGTGATGAATTGCTTCACGCCATTGACGATGTAGCAGTCGCCCGCTTTCACCGCCGTGGTCTTGAGCGCCGACGCATCAGAGCCCACATGCGGCTCGGTCAGGCAAAACGCACCCAACAACTGGCCCTGTGCCAGTGGTGTGAGCCATTTTTCTTTTTGCGCGGCATTGCCAAAATTGAGCAATATGGCATTGACCGGGCAGTTGGTGACGCTGATGACAGTGCTGGTGCCACCGTCGCCGGCCGCAATTTCTTCCAATACCAGCGCCAGGCTCAGGTAATTGAGCCCCGCCCCGCCATACTGCTCGGGCACACAAATGCCGTAGCAGCCCAGCGCGGCCAGGCCTTTCAGCGCCTCGCGCGGGAAGTGATGCGTTTTGTCCCACGACGCGGCGTGGGGCAGCACCTCGGCCTGAACGTATTCACGCACGGCATCTCGCACCTGCAATTGGTCTGAATCAAGTATCAAAACATGGGCCTCAAAGAGCTGATTTTATTTAACTTCACTAATTACCAAATAGAAAAATAAACTGATGCTTAGGTATTAATTGCACAATAAGCTATATTTAATCTAGTAATTTAGATCTATTTTTATAAATTAATTACGTAAATACATCAATTTTGAAAATTTACAACAACTCCAGCGCCACCGCAGTTCCCTCGCCGCCGCCAATACACAAGGTTGCCACACCGCGCTTGAGCCCCCGCGCCTGCAAAGCGTACAGCAACGTCACCATGATGCGGGAACCGCTGGAACCAATGGGGTGACCCAGCGCGCAGGCGCCGCCGTTCACATTCACGATGTCGTGGCTTACTTTAAGCTCTTCCATCAACGCCATCGGCACCACCGCGAAGGCTTCGTTCACCTCCCACAACTGCACGTCTTCCACCTTCCAGCCCGCTTTGGCCAGGCACTTTTGGGTAGCCCCTACCGGAGCGGTGGTGAACCAATTGGGTTCTTGCGCATGCATGGCATGGGCGACGATTTTGGCCAGCGGTTTGCAACCCAGTTTGGCAGCCGTGGAGGCCCGCATCAGCACCAGTGCCGAAGCACCGTCGTTGATGCTGGAGCTGCTGGCCGCCGTGATGGTGCCATCTTTCTTGAAGGCCGCCTTGAGCGACGGAATTTTGTCCAGCTTGATTTTGCCGGGACCTTCGTCGATGCCGATCACGGTGTCGCCGCCGCGGCCTTTTACGGTAACCGGGGCGATCTCTGCTGCAAAAGCGCCCGAAGTGGTAGCGTTTTGCGCACGCTGCACACTGGTGGTGGCAAACGCATCTTGCTGCGCCCGCGTGAAGTTGTATTTGGCGGCGCATTCTTCGCCAAAGGTGCCCATGGAACGGCCCGCTTCGTAGGCATCTTCGAGGCCATCAAGCATCATGTGGTCCATCACCCGGTCATGCCCGATACGGATGCCGCTGCGGCCCTTGAGCAGCAAGTGCGGTGCGTTGGTCATGCTTTCCATGCCGCCGGCCACCATCACCTCATGGCTGCCAGCCAGCAACATGTCGTGCGCGAACATCACCGCCTTCATGCCCGAGCCGCACATTTTTGACAACGTCACCGCGCCCGCGCTTTTGGGCAGCCCGCCTTTGAACGCCGCTTGCCGCGCCGGGGCCTGGCCCTGGCCGGCCATCAGGCAGTTGCCAAACAGCACCTCGGTAACCAACTCGGGCGAAACGCCCGCACGCGCGACCGCCGCCTTGATGGCAGTGCCACCCAGGTCATGCGCCGACAACGATGAAAAATCGCCCTGGAACGCACCCATGGGCGTGCGGGCGGCGCCAACGATGACGACGGGGTCAGCGGCAGAGGAATTGAGTGAATCAGACATGGTTTTTCTCCTTCAAGTTAACAAATCTTTTCTCGCGTTCATACGGAAACACATCCAGCACATGCCCGGCGCGAATGCGCTCTTTGTGGCCTTGCCAGAAATCTGCTTGCAGCAAATCGGCATGGTGTTGCATGAATACCTTGCGCACCGCCGGGTTGCCCAGCAAAAACGGCCCAAAGGTTTCGGGGAACACGTCTTTGGGGCCCACGTTGTACCAAACCTCGCCGCTCATTTCGTCTTCTTCGTTGCGCGGCAAAGGCACGGTGCGAAAGTTGCAGTCGGTGACGTATTCAATTTCATCGTAATCGTAAAACACGACCTTGCCATGGCGGGTGACACCGAAATTCTTCCACAACATGTCACCGGGGAAAATATTGGCGGCCACCAGGTCTTTGATGGCGTTGCCGTACTCGATCACGCCACGCTCAATCTGGTCGCGGGCCCTTGAAGCCGACGCGTTAAATTCGGCGCCAGGCTGGCTCGGGTCAAATGTGGTGCCTCCGGCGTCAAACGCCTCTTGCAGATAGATGTTCAGCGGAATCATGCGCCGTTCAATATAAACATGTTTGATGATGACTTCCATCCTGCCATCGGCATCGCGGTCGCTGACTTCGAGCTGGCTGGGCGCAAATTTTTCCAGCTCGTCAATCAGCTCGTCTTCAAACCGGTCACGCGGGAAGGCAACTTCACTGTATTCCAGTGTGTCAGCCATGCGGCCCACCCGGTCATGTTGTTTCACCAGCAGATATTTGCCTTTGATCTGCTCGCGCGTGGTGTCTTTTTGTGGCGGATAAAAATCCTTGATGACCTTGAAGACGTAAGGGAACGAGGGCAAATCAAACACCAGCATCACCATGCCCTTGATACCGGGCGCGATGCGGAACCGGTCGCTCGAATGGCGCAGGTGGTGTAAAAAATCGCGGTAAAACAGGGTTTTGCCCTGCTTTTGCAGCCCCAGGGCGCTGTAGATTTCATTGCGCGGCTTGCGCGGCATCATGCTGCGCAAAAACTGCACGTAGGCGGACGGGATTTCCATATCCACCATGAAGTAAGCCCGGGCAAAGCTGAACAGCATCAACAAATCATCTTCACCGAACAAGGCCGCGTCGATCACCAGCCGCGCGGGGGCTGCGTCGCTTAGGGCTTCGCGGTGCAGCACCGGCAAGGCAAACGGGAACTCGTTGAACCCGTTGATCAGTTTGCCCACCACGTAAGCGCCCTTGTTGCGGAAAAACAGGCTGGTCAGCACCTGGATCTGGAAGTTGGCCCGTACCGTGGTATTTTGCAGCCGGATACCCAAGGCTTGCACCACCAGCGCGGCATCGCGCGGCAAATCTTCAAATGCCACCCGCAGGTCAAAATCCTGAATGATTTGCACCATCACGGCTTCCAAAGATCGCAGGCTGGGGTAATACGCCCGGAAAGTAGGCCGCGCTTCGGATTCGCCGTTTTCAATGTATTCGGTGCTGACCGCCGGTCGCACAAAAATGAAATCGTTATGGAA
This sequence comes from Rhodoferax sp., assembly GCA_031417575.1. GTDB lineage: Bacteria > Pseudomonadota > Gammaproteobacteria > Burkholderiales > Burkholderiaceae_C > JANYCG01. The sequence goes on from JANOVW010000279.1 coordinate 10,017, forward strand.
ATGCGTGCGGTGCAGGATTTTGGTCGTGACCGAGTTGAAAAACGTTTCAGCCAGCTCCGGCTGGTGGTGGTTCACCAACAGGCCGATGTAATGCAGCTTGACCTGCTGCCAGATGTCCATCGCCTGGTCGCCCGCCTTGAACTCGCGCTCCAGCCGTGTTGAACACTCTTTGACGCGCAGGTCATAAAACTCGATGCGCTCTCGTTGCGCACGTTGTTGCCCATGCCAGTCGGCCACCTCAAAGCGGTGTTTGGCGCGGCCCGATTCGGTGCGAAACAGGCGGTAATGCCGATTGAAGCCGTCCATCATCGCTTTGGCGATGTCGTAGGCGAGCGTCGAATCGAGCTTTTGCGGAAACATGGTGCCGAAATGCCGAAGGGCACTGGGTGGTGATTCGGCAGTGCCTAAGCCATGCCAGCGCCTCGTGGATAACGCTTGATGGCCGCCTGGAAAGCGGGCATAACGTCATCGGCGCTGGCCACGGTGCAGCGCAGGTCCTTGAGCAAACCGTCGCTCACAGCGTATACCCAACCATGCACGGCAACGGGCTGTCCACGCGCCCAAGCATCTTGCAATACGGTGGAAAGCGCAACATTGCCCACCTGCTCGATGACGTTCATCTCGCACAAAATATTTTCTTGCTGATCGGGTGGCAAATGATCAAGGCGCTTGCGGTGGCGCATGCGCACATCTTGCACATGACGCAACCAGTTGTCGGCCAAGCCAACACGAATTCCACGCATGGCGGCCCGCACACCGGCACAACCGTAATGCCCCACCACAATGATGTGTTTGACTTTCAGATGCTCTACTGCGAACTGAATGGTCGACAGCGCGTTCAAGTCGCTGTGCACCACCACGTTGGCGATGTTGCGATGCACAAACACCTCGCCGGGGTCCAGCCCGGTGATCTGGTTGGCCGGCACCCGGCTGTCGGCGCAGCCAATCCACATGTAACGGGGGTTTTGCTGGGTGGCCAGGCGGCTGAAAAAACCCGGTTCGCGAGCTTCTGTGTCACGCGCCCAAGCCCGGTTATGTGCAAATAGATCGCTGATGTCTTGTGTCATGGCATTTTCAGTAAGTGGGTTGCTTGGGCCTTCACATCGTCTCGGCAAACAGCTCGCGGCCAATTAACATGCGGCGGATTTCGCTGGTACCCGCGCCAATTTCATACAACTTGGCATCGCGCCACAAACGGCCCAGCGGGTAATCGTTGATGTAACCGTTGCCGCCAAAAATCTGCACCCCTTCACCGGCCATCCAGGTGGCTTTTTCTGCCGTCCACAAAATCACCGAGGCGCAATCCTTGCGTACCCGGCGCACGTGCTCCGTGCCCAGCAGGTCAAGGTTTTTGGCCACCGTGTAGGCAAACGAGCGCCCGGCTTGCAGCACGGTGTACATGTCGGCCACCTTGCCCTGAATCAGCTGGAATTCGCCGATGCTCTGGCCAAACTGTTTGCGCTCATGGATATAGGGCACCACGTTGTCCATCACTGCCTGCATGATGCCCAGCGGCCCGCCGGTCAGCACGGCACGCTCGTAATCCAGCCCGCTCATCAGCACCTTGGCACCATTATTCAAGCCACCCAGCACATTTTGCAAGGGCACCTCGACGTTCTGGAACACCAGTTCGCCCGTATGGCTGCCGCGCATGCCGAGTTTGTCCAGTTTTTGCGCGACGCCAAAGCCCTTCATGCCTTTTTCGATCAAAAACGCTGTAACGCCCCTTGCGCCTAGCTCAGGTTCTGATTTGGCGTAAACCACGAGGGTGTCGGCATCCGGTCCGTTGGTGATCCACATTTTGCTGCCGTTGAGCAAAAAATACCCGCCTTTGTCTTCGGCTTTGAGCTTCATGCTCAGCACATCGCTGCCGGCGCCCGGCTCACTCATGGCCAGGGCGCCCACGTGTTCGCCACTGATCAGTTTGGGCAGATACTTGCGGCGCTGCTCCTCGCTGCCATTGCGGTTGATCTGGTTCACACACAGGTTGCTGTGGGCGCCATAACTCAAACCAACCGACGCGCTGGCGCGGGAGATTTCTTCCATGGCAATCATATGGGCCAGATAACCCATGTTGGCCCCGCCGTAGGTTTCCTTGACGGTAATGCCCAATACGCCCAGATCGCCCAGCTTGCGCCAGACATCCATCGGGAACTGGTCGCTTTGGTCAATTTGCGCCGCCCGCGGTGCAATTTCGGCTTGGGCGAAGTCGCGCACCGCGTCGCGCAAGGCGTTGATATCGTCACCGAGTTGAAAGTCCAAGCCTGGCAAATCCATCATGTTTCCTTCTTTGTGTCCGTTGATTTTGTTCAATCCGCTGATTTTGTTGAATTCGTCGAATTTCCGATACGGGCCAGCAACGCCCGCGCTTCTTTTTCGTGTGTTCTGACTTCGTCCAGATTGGCTTGCAACTCCGCCAGTTGCTCTTCAATTTGAGAGCGGTGGGCAGCCAGCACAGCCAGGAATTTTTTCAGCTGCGCGCCGGTGTCGCGTGGGCTGTCGTACAGGTCAATGATGTCTTTGGCTTCCGTCAGCGAAAGTCCCAACCGTTTCGCCCTCAAAGTAAGCTTGAGACGGGTGCGGTCGCGCCCGCTGTAGGTGCGGTTGCGGCCACCCGGGCCGGTGCGGGAAGGCTCCAGCAGGCCCATGTCTTCATAGAACCGGATCGCCCGCGTAGTCAGGTCAAACTCGCGTGCCAAATCGCTGATGCTGAAGGTTGCAGTGCTCATGTTGCCGTGAAAGGGTTTGAACCGGGGTGACAGGCCCACCCTGAAGCCACCTCTACAATGATTTTTTAGATTGACGTTTACGTAAACGTCAATCAGCGCCCGAATTATGAATCAAATTTTGCGAATTCAACGCAAGACCCCATGAATGAACTTGAACGTGAACTGCATTACCCGTTTGGCGACACTTTGCCTGAATTGGGAACCACCTTTCCGGTGGCCGCGGGCGTTAAATGGATCCGCATGGGGTTGCCCTTTGCGCTGAACCACATCAACCTGTGGCTGCTGCGCGACGAAATGGAAAGCCAGGACGGCAGCGCAAAAAAAGCCCAGGGCTGGACAGTGATTGACACCTGTATTTCCCGTGAAGAATCCCGCGCCCAATGGCAACAAATTTTTGACACCGAGCTGGAGGACCTGCCCATCTTGCGCGTCATCTGCACCCACATGCACCCAGACCACATTGGCCTGGCAGATTGGCTATGCGAGCGTTGGAGCACGCCTGCCCACATCTGCCGTCTGTGGATCAGCGCCACCGATTTTGGCGTGGCGCGGCTGGCCACGCTTACCACCAGCAATTTTGGCGGCGGTGACCACGCTGCTGATTTTTACGCCTTGCACGGCATGCAAAACGCAGACGACCTGACCGCCGTGCGCGGGCGCAAACACTATTTCAGCAATTTGGTGCCATCGGTTCCACGCACCTTCAAACGCATGCAAGAAGGCGACCTGATCCAGATTGGCCAGCGCCAATGGCGTTGCATCAGCGGTTTTGGCCATGCGCCGGAGCACATCGCCCTGTATTGTGATGAAGCCCGCCTGCTGCTCGGTGGCGACATGATGTTGCCGCGTATCTCCACCAACGTGAGCGTACACGAAGGCGAGCCCGAGGCCAACGCCTTGCAGCAGTTTCTGGATTCGATCGACAAGTTCAAGCCCCTGCATCCCGAAACGCTGACGCTGCCTTCGCACGGCAAACCCTTCATCCGCCTGCACAAACGGATTGAGCAGTTGCACGCCCACCACGCAGATCGCCTGGCCGAAGTGATGGCGTTGTGCGCCGAACGTGCCACCAGCGCCAGGGATGTGGTGCCGGTGATGTTCAAGCGCGAGCTGGATCTGCACCAGATGACGTTTGCCATGGGTGAGGCCGTTGCACATTTGCACAAGTTGTGGTTTGACGGCAAATTGCGCCGACAGTTGGGCAAAGACGGCGTACTGCGCTTTACACTCGCCTGAACGATCAATTTCCGGGCTGCTACGTCACTGCTGACATACTGCTTTTGCCCCAGCCACCACAGTGACAAGCCGAACCCCAAAACACTTCAGGTCAGAATTCAAAGGTGCAACGGCCGCGACGGTAGCGGGGTTGCTCAATGCCATCAGCCCGGTGCTTTTGTTCGCCAGCCTGTTGGGCCCGCAGGTCGTTATGGCCGGGTTCTGGGCTGCCTTGGTTACCGCCAGCCTGGTGCCGATCCTGTTGCTGCTGCTTCGGTCGCACCCGGCCGTGATGCCTACGGTACGCACGGCTTCGTTGGTGGCCTATATCAGCCTGGTTGTGCAAATGTGTCAAGCCTTAAGCACAACCAGCGGGCCGGGCGGGCCGGGCGGGCCGATGACATTGCAACAACTCACGATGGCATTGGCTGCGGGAAGTGTCATGTTTTTGGTCGCCAGCCTGTTGGTACTGCTGACCGGGCTGTTGCGTTGGGGTGCCGTGTTCAAGATGATTCCCACACCGGTAACGGCTGGCATCAATTACGGCATTTCGCTCATGCTGCTGACCCTGGCTGTAAAAACCCTGACGGGCCGTGGATGGATCGCCGTGTTGGTTGCTGTGTTGATGCTCGCCACCTACGTCATCTGGCCGTGGTGTCAACGTCGCATCAGCTTGCTCAATGCGTTGCCAGCAGTGATTGTTGCCTTGGCTGCGGGAATCGCGCTGATGGGGCTGGTGAACCCAACCGGATTCAAAGCCGCCTCGGCCACCCCGTTCAGCGTGAACGGCGACTGGGTATCGGTGTGGATGTGGCACCAGCTGGCCGGACAGGATTTGTTGAAGCTTGCAACCATCGGCTTGCCGGGTGCCGTCACGCTGGCGCTGGTGATGATTCTGGAGGGCTTCACCTCCATGGCTGTGATGGAGAAACGCTTTGGTGTTCGCGTTGCAGCCAACCGCGAACTGGTTGCGATGGGCGGCGCCAATATTTTTAGCGCCCTGTTGGGTGGTGCGCCGTGTATTGGCAGTGCCCTGCGCAGCGCTGCCAGTTGGGAGGAAGGCGGTCGCAGCACCGCCGCCGCACTGCTCTGCGCCGGGCTCACCACAGCGGCCATCGCCGCGTTGGGCCATTGGCTGGTGGCGTTGCCGGCCAGTTTGACGGCGGGCCTGTTTCTGATTCAGGCCTTGATGATGATGGGGTTCAGCTTCATGCACGCCGTTCAGCAGGTGGCGAAATCGTGGCGTTGGCCGCCCCGGCTCAGCCGCGACCTGGGTTTCTGGATCACCTTTGCTATCACGCTGGTGGCTTTTTTCGGCAACCTGGTGTGGGCTTGTTTTGTCGGCGTTGGGCTGTCTTGTCTGGCGGTACTGCGGCGCTTGTCGATCAACCTCACCGCCCAATGGGCCTACCTCGATCAATACCACTCGCGCCGGGTTCGCAGCGAGGGCGAAATGCGCAATTTGGCAAGACGCCCCTGGCGGGTGGGCATTTTGCGACTCACAGGCCACCTCTTCTTCGGAAACAGCACCCGCCTGACGCAATTGGCTGACGATTTGCATGCCGAAGCGGTGGCCGTGGTCATTGACGTTCGCCAAGTTCAAGACGTTGACCCCAGCGGCATGGAGGCGTTGCAATGGCTCATCAAATCTTTGGTGGAACGCAAGCTGAAGGTGGTGATAACCGGCTCCCGCCTGGCCCGCGCCAACCCGTTGCGGCTGGGCCTGCAAAATACACCAGGGGTGCAGCACCGCAGCGACCTGGACCGTGGCCTGGAAATTTGCGAAGACCTGGTCTTGATGAACGCCAGCATTTTGGCCGGGCCGTTGCTGTCTTACCCCTTGGCCAAGAATGGTTTGCTGACTGGCCTGACACCCCCGCAGGTTTCTGCCGTGCTGATGTTGGGCGACATGCTGGACGTTCCAGCCGGTTGCGAGCTTTTCCACAAAGGCGCAGAGGCCAACGGTATTTGGCTGCTCGAAGCGGGTGTGGTCAGCATTTTGGTTGGCCTGGGTGATGATTCAGTTCGATTGGCGACCTTCGGGCCGGGCCAGTTTGTCGGCGAAATGGGCTTCATCGACGGCAAAACACGTTCTGCCACCGCTTGGGCCGACACCCCGGTGCGGGCCCTGCTGCTCGACAAAGCAGCGGTGGCGCAACTGATGGCCCAGCACAACGACGCTGCGCTCAAAATCACCCGCAACATTGCCCGCGAACTCTCGCAGCGGGTACGCCTGTCATCCGCCCTGATGGCGGACCAAACGGTTGATGCGTCAGCGGTTTGGGCTGATCATGCTTTGGGCAACCCGTCGCAGTTTTGATTTCAGCCTGAAATTAGCGCCACTGCGGGATTGAATCGTCTTTAAGCTGGCCACGCAACGCGGCGTAATCGGGCATCACGCTGGCTACGGTGTCCCAAAAACGGGGGCTGTGGTCCATCACACGCAGGTGCGCCAGCTCGTGCGCCACCACGTAATCAATCACCGACTGGCTGAAGTGAAACAGCCGCCAGTTCAGGCGAATCGAACCGTTGGCGCTGGCGCTGCCCCAGCGTGTGCCGGCACTGCTGAGCGAGAGTTTG
>JANOVW010000280.1:0-1788 GCA_031417575.1 Rhodoferax sp.
GCCCGACAACTTCAGCAACGCCCACCCGGATTGGCAAAACAAGCCCGGCTACATGCATTACGACACGCCGTATTTGCTGATCTGCGACAACCTGCTTGATTTTTCACACCTGTCATTCGTACACGCCAGCACGCTGGGCGGCAGCCCCATGATTGCACAGGCCGTGCCCGTTATTGAAAAAGCGCTGGATGCGCATGGCATGCAAAACGGCATACGCGTTACGCGCCGGGTGCCCAACGTGCCTGCACCGCCGTTTTACCAGCGTTTTCGCCGCTTTGACGAAATGCTGGATCGCTGGTTCATTTATGACTTTCTGCTTCCCGGCACGCTCCTGATGCAATCAGGTGGCCGCCCGGTGAGCGATGCACCCGATGACCTGCGCCGCGCGGTGCAACTGCACAGCTGCCAAACGCTCACGCCTGAAAGCGAAACCTCGACGCACTACTTCTTCCAGCAATCGCACTACCTGCGCAAAGATGGCGGCGGCGGGCTCGACGAGGCAAGCGCCGCATCAGTGACCGATTCCATCTTCAACAGCCTGATCGGCGCCTTCAATGAAGACCGCGACATGATCCGGGCGCAACATGCGGTGATCCAGCTCAACCCCGATGCCCCCATGTTGCCATTGGCCATGGACAGCGCCCTGATCCAGTTCCGCCGCTTGTTGCAAACCCGGCTCGACGTCGAAACCCGGCGGCTCGAGTGTTGAGCGGTGTGGCAACCATGCGGCAGACCGCCTTGCGTGACCCGCTTTGCCCATAAGCTCATGACCCTTCCATCGACCGCAACGGCGATTGAGTTAGGGGTTTTCCCCTAATTCACCTACAATCCCGCTCCTTTCCTGTCCGCAAACCGACATTTTTCATCGTAGAACAAGCTGCCGAGCTGGTTTAAAACACCGTTCGCAAACCGCAGCACGAGAGACAACATGCCCCAAGAAATCCTGAACCAAACCCAAAAACAAGCCGAACTGCGCCGCGCCGCACTGGAATACCACGAGTTCCCCACCCCCGGCAAAATTTCGATTGCCGCCACCAAGCAGCTGGTCAACCAGCATGACCTGGCGCTGGCCTATTCACCCGGCGTGGCAGCACCCTGCGAAGAAATCGTCAAAGACCCGAACAACGCGTTTAAATACACCGCGCGCGGCAACCTGGTGGCGGTTATCACCAACGGCACGGCGGTGCTGGGCCTGGGCAACATTGGCCCGCTGGCGGCCAAACCGGTGATGGAAGGCAAGGGCGTTTTGTTCAAAAAATTCGCCGGCATCGACGTGTTTGACCTGGAAATCAACGAACGCGACGACCTGGACAAACTGGTCGACATCATCGCCTCGCTCGAGCCCACCTTCGGCGGCATCAACCTCGAAGACATCAAGGCGCCGGATTGTTTTTACGTCGAGCGCAAGCTGCGTGAACGCATGAAGATTCCGGTCTTTCATGACGACCAACACGGCACGGCCATCGTGGTGGGTGCGGCCATTTTGAACGGCCTCAAAGTCACCGGCAAAGACATCAAAAAGATCAAACTGGTGACCTCGGGCGCGGGCGCAGCGGCGCTGGCTTGCCTGGGCTTGCTGGTCAAAATTGGCGTGCCGCGCGAGAACATCTTTGTGACTGACCTGGCCGGGGTGGTTTATGAAGGTCGCACCGAGCTGATGGACGAAGACAAAATCCAGTTTGCGCAAAAAACATCAGCCCGCACACTGGCCGAGATCATTGAAGGGGCCGACGTGTTTTTGGGCCTCTCAGCCGGTGGCGTGCTCAAGCCAGACATGGTGGCCAAAAT
>JANOVW010000281.1:0-2522 GCA_031417575.1 Rhodoferax sp.
TACGGCCGTGGTGCGCACGCGGGTAGAAGGCGAATTGAAGGCGATTCGTTTTACCGAAGGCCAAATGGTTCGCGCGGGCGCGTTGCTGGCTGAAGTGGATTCGCGCAGCTATGAAATCGCCTTGGCCCAGGTACAAAGCCAATTGGCCAAAGACCAGGCAACCCTCAAAAATGCCCAACTCGATCTGGTCCGCTACAAGGATTTGTTGGCCAAAGATTCCATTGCGCGGCAGCAAGTCGATACCCAGGAAGCGTTGGTGCAACAACTGGCCGCAACCCTTCAAAGCGATCAGGCTCAAGTAGACAACGCCAAACTGCAACTCAGCTACGCCAAGATCACCGCCCCCATCAGCGGGCGGCTGGGTTTGAAACAAGCCGATTTGGGCAACATCGTTCGCCCGGGCGATACCGGTGGCCTGGTGACGATTACACAAACCCAACCGATCAGCGTGGTGTTTGCCATGCCCGAGGCCAACCTGCCGCAAATTACCCGGCGGCTGCGTGGAGCCGAACGCGCCCAGGGTGGGACTGCCGCCGCGGGCAGCCCCGCACGGGCTGCGGCTGGCCAACCTGGTGCCAACCCACCGGGGGCCAAAGGCAAAGCGGCTATTCCCGCAGGCAAACCGGCTGCTGCAGCCGCTAAACCGGCAGAACCCCTGATCGTAGAAGCCTGGGATCGCGAGCAGCGCAACTTGCTGGCCACCGGGCGCGTGAGCACCACCGACAACGTAATCGACCCGGTGACTGGAACCATCAAACTCAAGGCCGAGTTTGCCAACGCAGACGGCGCGCTGTTCCCGAACCAGTTCGTCAACGTCAAACTGCAAATCAACACCCTCGAGGCCGCACTGGCCGTGCCTTCCGCCGCCATCCAGCGTGGCGCGATTGGCACCTTTGTTTATGTGGTCAAGCCCGACAATACCGTCAACATGCGGCGCGTGCGGGTGGGCACCACCGAAGGCGATTCGGTCAGCGTGACTGGCGAACTCGAAGCTGGCGAACGGGTGGTAACCGATGGCGCTGATCGGCTGCGTGAAGGCGCCAAGGTTGAGGTGATTACGCCGCCACCGCGTTTTGGGGCGGGTGGGGCCGGTGGCCCGGGCGGCCTAGGCGGGCTAGGTGGCGCACCCGGAGCGCGCCGCGAGGGAACGGGGGAGGGCGGCGCGGCCCCGGCACCCGGTTCATCAGCTGCTACCACAACGCCACTGGCTGGCGCGACGCCTTTGGCCGGGGCCAAGCCGCAGCGCGGCGATTCAGCGCCCACTGCAGCGGCAGGATCGGGCGCTTCACCAGCGTCGCCTGCCGTAACCACACCGCCTTCGGCCCCTGCAGCGCCTGCAGCAGCTGTAACGCCTGGCGGCGGCAATGCCGCCTGGATCGACCAGCTGCCGTCTGAAGCGCAAGAGCGGGTGCGCATGGTCTTGCAGCGTATTGGCCCTGAGGCTGCTGCGCGAGTCCACAAAATGAGCCCCGAGGAACGGCGCGCGTTCTTCCAGCAACTGCGGGCCCAGGCGCAACGCCAGCAGCCGCAAGACTGACCCTCCGCGTCCGAATCTTGCGCCTTCTCATCTCGCCTGCTGCACTGCCCCTGCCGTGAACCTGTCTCGCCCGTTTATCTTGCGCCCAGTGGCAACCTCGCTGCTGATGGTCGCTATTCTGATTGCGGGGGCATTGGCTTACCGCATGTTGCCACTATCGGCCTTGCCGGAAGTCGATTACCCCACCATTCAGGTCACCACGCTCTACCCCGGTGCCAGCCCTGACGTGATGACCTCTGCGGTCACCGCGCCGCTGGAACGGCAGTTTGGCCAGATGCCCGGGCTGAACCAGATGTCGTCTACCAGCTCGGGCGGCGCGTCGGTTATCACACTGCGCTTTTCGCTCGATGTCACGCTGGACGTCGCTGAACAGCAGGTGCAAGCGGCCATCAATGGCGGCAGTAATTTGTTGCCAACCGATTTGCCCATGCCGCCAACCTACAGCAAGGTCAACCCGGCAGACGCGCCGATTTTGACGCTGGCCATCACCTCGCCCTCGTTGCAGGTGATCCGCATCCACGATCTGGTCGAAAACCGGTTGGCACCCAAACTCTCGCAGGTGCCAGGCGTTGGCCTGGTGTCGATTGCGGGTGGGCGCAGGCCGGCTGTGCGCATCCAGGCCAACCCGTCGGCGCTGGCGGGCAACAACCTCTCGCTCGACGACATCCGCACCACCATCAATGCGGCGAACGTGAACCAGGCCAAAGGCAGTTTCGACGGCGCGGCGCGGGCCTCAACCATCGATGCGAATGACCAACTGAAATCGGCCGCCGAATACGCCAGCCTGATCGTTGCCTACAAAAACGGCTCACCCGTGCGTCTGAATGATGTGGCCAACATCATCGATGACGCTGAAAACGCCCGTTTGGCCGCTTGGGCCAATTCGAAATCAGGTGTCATTCTCAACATTCAACGCCAGCCCGGTGCCAACGTGATCGAAACGGTTGATCGCATCAGAGCCCTGTTGCCACAATTGCAGTCCACC
>JANOVW010000282.1:0-2018 GCA_031417575.1 Rhodoferax sp.
TGACGCACTGGGATCAGTGGCTCAACACGACTCCAAAATTCATCGGTAACTTCCCATGCTTTTGCCTTTGCCATCTTCACTCCGCGCGCGGGTATCGCGCATGGAACACCATTATCCTTTATTTACGGATAAATTCTAAGTATGTAACGCTGAATTTTGCGCCATAACTTGGTCCGGCACTATCGGCGAAAATCCGTATCAAACAATGCTTGTGGCTACCCAGGCGACAAATTTAACTGTCGTATCCGTCTCGGATAGCTCAGCACCGGTTTCGAAAATCCACTGCGCCAATATTAGCCTGACCCACCCCAGCGCTGCGGGGGCGCATGTGTCGCAGCCTCGAAGCACGTAAAACAACGGGGTCTGGGGGCTGCGCAGCAGGCCGACAGAGTCGCGCACTGTTTGAGCCGCAGGCGAGTTTGCGCGACGGCCCCGTTGTTGCGTACTGCAGATGGTTGCCCGAAGGGCCCGAAACACCCGGGCGCCGGGCGCGCTGCGGGGGTTCGGGCGGTCGTCGATATGCCCTGAATGAACCCTGCAAACTCATGAAAAAAGCCAGGTCACAAAAGGCCTGGCTTTTTTCGGTGTTAGCGCCGGTAGCTTCACGTACCAAGTCATTGAAGCTCTGCTCGCCGGGGATGATCGCCCTGGCACCGACATGTGATTGAATGTATCTGTTTGAAATGAAACGTCAATGACACTTGCGGCGCTGGCTGCGTAAAACTTCACACTTTGGGGCGGATTTGAAATCAATCCGCGATCAAGCGTGAAAAAGTTCTCAGATCGACGTTACCGCCGCTGACGATCAGGCCAACGCGTTGGCCTTTCAGGTTCAGACCACCGTGGCAAGCACCGGCATAACTTAGGGCGCCGGTGGGCTCCACCACCATCTTCATTCGTTCGGCGAAGAAACGCATGGCCTCCACGAGTTGCGCATCGCTCACGGTGAGGATGCCTTTGACCTGCTGCTGGATCAACGCAAAGTTGAGGTTGCCGACACTTTGGGTTTGTGCACCATCTGCTATGGTTTTTGGTGTATCAATCTTGATAATACGACCACTATCGAAGGATTGTTTAACGTCGTTTCCGGCCTCGGGTTCAACCCCAAACACCTGGCAATTGGGCGACAAGCCGTGTGCGGCTAAAGCCGAGCCCGACAACAAACCGCCACCACCCGTGCAGACCAGGAGGTAATCCAGTGGGCCAACTTCTTCGATCAACTCCAGCGCTGCCGTGCCCTGGCCGGCGATGACATCGGCGTGGTCGTAGGGAGGAATCAGGGTCATGCCGCGGTTTTGTGCAATGTTTCGCGCCAGTGCTTCGCGGTCGTCTTTAAAGCGGTCAAACAACACCACATCGCTGCCTTTTGCCGGGCTGCTGGCGATGTAGCCGCGGGTGGCTTCAATTTTCAGGGGGGGTGCATCTTGCGGCATCAGAATGATGGTGGTGATGCCCAGCAGTTGGCCCGACAACGCTACCGCCTGCGCATGGTTGCCCGACGAAAAACACACCACCCCAGCTTGGCGTTGTGTGCCATTGAGCAAGGCCATCGCGTTGTAGGCGCCCCGAAACTTGAAGGCACCCATGCGCTGAAAGTTTTCGCATTTGAAAAAGAGTTGGGCATCCAGACGTTTATCGGCTGTGGCAGAGCGCAACACTGGCGTGCGATGGGCAACGCCCTTGATCCGCAACGCAGCGGCGGCAACATCGGTAAAAGCAGGTAATTGAGACATTGGGCTTGAATGGGTTGAATGGCGTGGCTCGGCAAACGCTCGCCTGAAAATCGAATGAATGCGCGCGTAGTCTGAGCTGGGTTAGTTGGCAAGGCTGCCGGAGTAGGGAAATGGAAACTTTCGAACCCTTTCATTTTGCCAGCCAACGGGCCTTGCTCAGGGATTTGAGCATGTGTTTTCACGCGACAATTGCCACATGCCTTTGACCAGCCCTGTTAACCCTGCTGCCTCGCCTTGGCTGGACGACGCGGTAGCGCGGATTGATGCGGATTTTCAGCGCAGTGC
>JANOVW010000283.1:0-11888 GCA_031417575.1 Rhodoferax sp.
CCGACCTCGTGTCGCGCATGCAAGATTCACCCAACGAACTTGAAATTGCCCGCTTGGGGGGTGATGAATTTACCGCGCTGATTGTGGACATCGATCAACCGACCGATATCGACCAAATCGCCGAGCGAATCCTGAAGCTGATGCGCAGCCCCTTTACCTTGGTGGGCAGTGAAATACGCTTGAGCACCTCCATCGGCATTGCCATCTACCGGGAAGACGGTGAAGATGCTGCTACCTTGCTCAGAAATGCCGATACGGCGATGTACCACGCCAAAGCGGCGGGCAGAGACACGTACAAGTTCTATAGCCGAGAACTGACTGACCAGGCCATGGAGCGCATGTCGCTCGAGCGTGACTTGCGCGAAGCGGTTGACACCCAGGCGTTTGTCTTGCACTACCAGCCCGTGGGTGATGTGGCCTCTGGGCAGGTCAAAGCCGTCGAAGCGCTGATCCGCTGGACGCGCCCCGGCCATGGTCCGATTTCACCGGAAAACTTTATTGGTGCTGCAGAGCGCACCGGCCTGATTGTTGCCATTGGTGAATGGGTTCTGCGCACAGCCTGCATCAATGCCGCGCGCTGGCATGCTCTGGGACACTCTGTTCGGGTGTCCGTCAATTTGTCGCCGATGCAATTCAAAGACCCCCATTTGGTTCAGATGGTTCGCTTGGCACTGTCTGAGTCTGGTTTACCGGCAGAGTTTCTCGAGCTTGAACTGACGGAAAGTGCCGTCATGGCCGATACCGCTGCCACCACCCTGACGCTTCGCGCGTTTCAAAAGAGTGGTGTGCACATTGCGCTGGATGACTTCGGAACCGGACACTCTCCTTGAGCTACCTGAAACGAATGCCCTTGACCCGGTTAAAGATAGATCAGAGTTTTGTGATCGGCTTGCCCGATGATGCTGAAAACGTGGCCATCGTGAAGGCCATCGTGGCGATGGCCAGCAGCCTGGGACTGAATGTCACAGCAGAGGGCGTCGAGTCGCAACAACAAGCCGACTTTTTGCGGGACATCGGCTGCCAGACCCTACAGGGCTACTTGTTTGGGCGACCGATGGCGGTTCCTGACATGGACGATCTGCTTTCACAGCGTAAAGCCTTGGCAAAGCCTTAGTGGCTTTCTGACCTGACTGACGTGTCGCCCGATCCGCATCGGGCCCGTCAAGTCAATTCAAGTCAATTCAACTTCCAGTGCATTGAGAACTCGGGCAAATTCAAGTTCAAGCCGCGGCAGAATTCCCTGAGCCATAACGATACTTGACGCGCGCGCCGCAGAGTGAACATCGCCACACAAACGCGTCAATTCTGTGGCACCAATGTTGCCACTGCTGGATTTAAGCGCATGTGAAGCCCGCTCGACTTCAAGCAAAACGCCTTCATCACAGGCCTGTTTGATTTTGGCCAGCAATTTGGGAGACTCCAAACGATAAAGTCGCAAGACCCTTTGCAGAAGATCTGGATCGTCGTCACTTTGAAGTTCAGTCAGTTGGGACAAAACCTGGCGATCCAGGACGTCAATATCCGGCAACTCGGACAGCTTGTTGTCTATCGAACTCGGGACGGTAGGGCCTGTTACAGGCATCCAGCGATCCAACATGTCCTGTAATTGTTTGCGGCTGAGAGGTTTGGCCAAATGGTCATCCATGCCGGCCGCCAGGCAATCGAGCCTGTCTTGCGCCATGGCATTGGCTGTCAACGCGACGATGGGAATACGCCGTCTGTTGGCGCTCGCTTCAATTTTCCGGATGGCGATGGTGGCCTCGAAACCGTCAAGTTCCGGCATGTGGCAGTCCATCAAGATGATGTCAAATTGGCCGGCGTTGTAGTCGACCAAGGCCTCATTGCCATTGTTGGCAACGACGACTTCGTAGCCTTGCAGGCTTTTCAGCATGCCCAACGCTACGGCCTGATTGACCAGATTGTCTTCAACCAACAGGATTCTCCCCCGGCTACCTGCCTGTGCCTCATGGGTAATCTCCGCCACGGCGCAGGCGACTTCGATGGCGTGCGGCTGGTCTTTTGTCATGACGCCGACCAGGCTTTCGTACAGTTCAGACTGCCGTACTGGCTTCACCAAGCAGGTTTCAATACCCACATCACGGGCAGCTTTGACAGAAGCGGTGTTGCCCACAGGTGTCAGCATCACCAGGCGCAAGTCGGCCAGATCAGGCTGCGCCCTGATGGTGCGTGCCAGTTCCAGTGAGTCGTCGCTGAAAAACCCGAGGTCAATGATGGCCAGATCAAAAGGCACTTGTTGGGCGGCCGCTTGGCGCAGCAGGGCAAGACCCTGCTCGGGGGTTTCAGCGACCCGAATCGTCATGCCCCAGTTGTAAATTTGGGAGAGCAAAATACCATGGCTGACCGAGCTGGATTCCACAATCAGCGTGCGCAGGCCGGTCAGGGTGCCCATCAGCCGTGATGGTGCATGGTCGAGCGAGGAGTTTTGCTGCTTTGGAAACTGGCAGGCGAACCAGAAGGTTGCGCCCGCGCCAAGTTCGGATTGAACCTGCAACTGGCCACCCATCATTTCAACCAACTGCCTGCTGATAGCCAAGCCCAAACCGGATCCGCCATGTTTGCGGGTGGTGGAACCATCGGCCTGGGAAAACTCTTCAAAAATGCGGGTTTGGGCCTCCTGGCTGATGCCCTCACCCGTGTCGGTAACTTCAAAACGAATCGTGACGTTCGAATCGGTCTGTGACAAGCAGGCCAAGCTGATCACCACCGAACCTTTTTGCGTAAATTTGATGGCGTTCCCGGTGAGGTTCGTCAGCACCTGGCCAAGCCGAAGGGGATCTCCTTTGACATAGGTATCCAGGTCAGACGGGATTCGGCAAGCCAATTCCAGGCCTTTGGCATGCGCCCGCTCCGCCAGCAAATCAACAATGTCTTCAAGCGATTTGCGCAAATCAAGATTGACTTGTTCCAACTCCAGTTTTCCGGCTTCGATTTTTGAAAAATCGAGCACATCATTAATGATGGCCAGCAGGTTCTTGCCCGAACTCTGCACCGTCTCGGCGTATTTGCGCTGGACGCTGGACAGGCCGGTTTCGAGCAACAGCTCGGTCATGCCCAAAACACCATTCATGGGCGTGCGGATTTCGTGGCTCATGCGGGCCAGGAATGAACTCTTGGCGTGGTTGGCCGCCTCGGCCGCGCCGCGTGCTTGTCGTAAAGCTTCTTCGCCGCGCTTGTTTTGTGTGACATCGCGTGCCACAGCAATCGTGCCAATACATTCGTTGATGTCATTGAAGAGGGGCGCAACGGCCACTTGCATGTCAATTTGCGAGCCCGATTGGGTCAATGCCTTCGTGTCATAGGAAAAGCGCTCCCCGCTGGCCAGCCGTTGCATACGGGCAGCATCTTCGACCGGATCAGACTCGTCAATTGCAAGTTTTTGTCCGACGGCAGCAGACTGTGAATAGCCCAGCATCGCGGTGGCGCCGGCGTTCCAGGTTGTGATGACGCCTGCCAAATCCTTGGTCCAGATGGCCTCACTCGACTGCTCAACGATGGTTGCCAAGAGCCGGTTTTTGGATTCGCTGGTTCCGAGGGATGCAAGCAGGCTCTCTGTGTTGTTCGCCATGTTGTTGAAAGCTTCCGCCGCCAGACGAACCTCTGGTGCGCCGTCGGGCGTGATCCGGACGGATCGGTCACCTTGGCTGAAACGGTTGGCGCTTTCGGCCAACATCCGCAAGGTGCCCAGGTTCCCCCGGAAGATCAGCCAAATGAACTGCAGCATCAAAAACAGCGTGGCCGCCACGATTTGAAATTGCTTGACAAACTGTTTCCACAGGCGGTTGTGCGCCTTGATGGGCGTCATCCGCGCATTCAACTTTCCGTAGCCAACCCCGCCGGATGTGACATCAACACTTTCTTCGGGAATGTCAATGGCAGCAACACGGGTAAACCAGATGGGTGCCTCCAGCACGTCGGGTTTGTCCTGTGCGACCAGTTTGCGGCCCTCTTTGTCGGCCCACTCAATCCGGTCAAGTTCGCCCTTGGTCACCTGCTTTTTGACCAGTTGGTCAATCGCCGCGTATTCACCAACCAGCGCTTGGTCGGCAATGAGTGGCGCGATGAAGCTCAGTGTTTCTGACAACTCACGTTTCAGCCGCGCCGAGTTTTCAGTCGCACCTTCAGCGATAAACAGGAAGGTTTGCACACTGCCACCAGTGACAATCGCAATACCGACCGCCAGCATGAGGCGTGAAACCAGCCCCCAGTCTTTCCAAAAACTGAATAGCCGCATAAATTTTGTGTCGATTCGTTGTTGTTAGGGCTGGGCCTTGACTTGGGTTTGGCGGTAAAACGCACGGTAGTTGTCGTAGTCGCGGTTTTCAGCGGCAACAAAACCCAGGTCACCTTGGATCTTGAGAAGCTCGGCACCGCTCTCCAAAATCTTTTTGCCTTGAGGGTCGCTCAGCATGCCGACAAATGCTTTGCTAACGGCGGCTACTTTTTGCGCTGAAACCCGGGGGTTTGCCATGATGCACAGATCCTGAAACAGCTCTGAAGTCCACAGCGCACGGTATTCAAACGATTCGCGGCGCCCGTATCGCAGCATGATGCTGCTGTTGACACCGGCCGCGGCGACCTTCTTGAATTGCAGTTGGGCGGACGACGCTTCCTGGTTGCCTGTGATGACGACGTTGACCTTGACCTTGGCAGCCAACAGCGCATCCAATGGCAACCAGTAACCGGTAAACCCGTCGTAGGAAACAAAGGCGACATCTTTTCCTTCAAGGTCGCTCAAGGTGCGCGCAGGCGAATCTTCTGGCACAACAATTTGGGATTTGATGCCGGGCCCTGCTGGCCGTGCGATAACCTTGTAGCCCAGTTTGTCCCGGTCTGGTGTGAAGAAGTGGTTCGTGTACAGGAAATCGTAAGCACCCTTTTCAGCCTGGGCATTCCCTTCTCTGGCCGTTTTGGCAAGCTTGAGCTCCAGGGGAACGCCGCTTTTTGCGCTGACATACGAAAGGATAGGATTCCAGTACTGGGACGTCAGGGCAACGCTGCGCTGACTCAAAACGTTGAACGCGTAGGGCTTCTCCTGCGCCTGCGTAGTTGCGGGTGTCAGAACCAGGGTGAAAGCACTGGCAATGGACACCAGGACAGATTTGAAATTGATCAATTGTTTGAAGTTCATGGATGCTCCGTGAAATAGATTGCGCTGCCCGTTGTGTGAATCAAACCGCCACTTTTAAAAATAACAAGGCGCCGCTGACAACCAGTAACGCCCCCACCACCTTCAACATGCCTTCGCTGGTCATGTCCAGGTGGACTTTGTTGCCGCTGTAAAGCCCCATGGCCATGGGTAGCAGGGCAATCACATAGGCCAATTGAAGTTTGGGGTTATTCAGCAGACCGGCGAAGAAGAACAAACTCAACCGAAAGCCGCCATCAATGGCAATGAGGCAAGAAAATGTAGCCCGCATGACACCTTTGTCCAACATGCGGCGGGACAGGTACATCACATAAGGGGGCGAACCGGCGCCAAATAATCCGCCGGCAAGCCCACCCGCAAGACCAGCCGGTACGGCCCACAGCTTGAATATCTTTTCTTTGGATTCCAAGCCAAAAATATTGCGAAATCCAAAGAACATGGTGAAAACGCCCAAGGTTATCAAGATCGGCGTGGTGGGCAAATTGATCAGAGCGAAGGCCCCGACACACGCGCCGACCATACCCGCTGGCAGCAGAATTTTGATTTCACTCCAGTCAACTTGCTTGCGGTTGATGCCGCCCAAAGCAATGGAGGCCGTGAAGTCCAGGGCCAGAACCAACGGAATTGCGAATTGCAGAGGTTGTGAAAGCGCCAGAAGCGGCACGGAGATCAACCCCGAGCCAAAGCCAGTGATGCCGCGAATGAAATACGCGCTCAACACAATACACAAGATCAAAAACATGTCCGCCATCGTCGGTTCCTTGGGTCAAATGCTGGCAAGCAACTTCTCACCCGACTGACTAGAAGTCAAGAACCAGCACTTTGATCGGATGTATTCGAAAGCTCATTTTCGCACACTCAGCAGAGATTCTGCGCTATCAAATGTGTACAAATTGACATTCGACCCCCGAATAACACGCCAAGGCGGCGTACCGTTGGCTTTAAGCTACGTTGTCAACATGCCCCGTTGTTCTATAAACGCCACCACCTGCGCTACCCCGGCCAGGGTTTTCAGGTTGGTCATCACGAATGGCTTGAGCCCTTTGGGGGTGGTGCGCATACGCACGGTGTCGGCTTGCATCACGCCCAGATCAGCCCCGACGTAGGGCGCCAAATCGGTTTTGTTGATCACAAACAAATCGCTTTTGGTGATGCCTGGGCCCCCCTTGCGCGGGATTTTTTCGCCGGCGGCCACGTCAATCACGTAGATCGTCAGGTCGCTGAGCTCGGGGCTAAAGGTGGCGGCCAGGTTGTCGCCACCGCTTTCGATGAAAACAATGTCGGCGTTCGGGAAGTCTCCCAGCATGCGGTCGATGGCTTCCAGGTTGATACTGGCATCTTCACGAATGGCGGTGTGTGGGCAGCCGCCGGTTTCTACCCCCATGATGCGCTCGGCAGCCAGCGCGCCGCTGACGGTGAGGATGCGCTGGTCTTCCTTGGTGTAGATGTCGTTGGTGATGGCCACCAGGTCATATTTATCACGCATGGCCTTGCACAACATTTCCAGCAAGGTGGTTTTGCCGGAGCCTACCGGGCCGCCAATACCTACCCGCAACGGGGGCAGGTTTTTGCTGCGGTTTTTGATGTGGTGCAGGTTGGACATGGCGTGGATCACATTCGAAAATTCAGAAGCGGGTCAGGTGCAGTTCAGGAACGAAAGAGGCGGGAGTATTGTGTTTCATGCTGCGCCGACAAAATGGCCAGCATGGGTGAAAAGGCTTGCCGGTCGTCATTTTTGAGTGACAGGGCGTGGTCAATGGCGGCAGGGATATGGACAACCAGCGCTTGCAAGATACGTTGCCCGGCGGTTTGGCCCAACGGCACAGCTTTGATGGCCGCTTGCGTCATGTTCTCGGCCCAGCCAAAGGCGAAGGCCAGCAAGCAGTCGCGAACCGTCGCGGTGGTGGCGGCGCCAGCCAGCGCAAAGGCAATGGGGTAGGTTGGCTGTAAATCGGCACACACCTGGATGCGTGCTGCACTGGCGGTGGTGTGGTGGCGCAACCATTCGAGCAATGAGCGGCCCATTTGTTCGGTTTGCGCGCGGAATTCACTGCTCTCGCGGGTGTGGAGCACCCAGGCGTTGAGTCGCGCCACGTCGTTCATGCGTTCTTCGCGCCAGGCGGGGATGGCCTGGGCAACAACAGCCAAGTCCCCACGGGCCAACGTCAGATGCAACTGATCCACCAGCCAGTTGGACGCCAGCTCGGCCAGTTTGACAGTTACCGACGACTCAGGTGCTGTTTGTGCGGCGTGCACGAAGGCTTCCAGGCCTTCCGAATAAGAAAACCCGCCAATCGGCAAGGCCGGTGATGCCAACCACATCAGTTGCATCAGGCTGGTGTCTGGTTGGTTAGGCGGCAAGGTGGGGGGTGTGCCCGCCACCATCATGGGGCATGCCCATGCCCATGCCCATGATCGTGATCGTGTGTGTGGTCATGCGTGGCGGCTTGCTGAGGTGCGCCTGCAGCATGTCCGTGCGACGCGTAGGCACCACTTTCTGGCTCAAACGCTTCGTGCACGGTGTTCACGATCAAATGCATGGCCTTGAGCAAGTCGGCCAGTACATGGTCGGGCTCGATTTTCAGGTGATCCGGTTGGAGTTCAATCGGTACATGGCGGTTGCCCAGATGGTAGGCGGCACGGATCAGGTCAAACGGTGAGCCGTGTTGTGGGCAGTGCGTGATGCGCAAAACGGCTTGGGGCGCGGCAATCACGCGGATCAGGGAGCCGTCATTGGCGACCAGCACATCGCCACCGCGCACCACCCTGCCGCGCGGCAGAAAGACCCCGATTTCGCGGCCCGTTGAGTCGGTGCAGGAGAAGCGGCTTTTCTGGCGCAGCTCCCAGTCCAGCTCGATGCTGGCCGCGCGCTTGAGAAGCACGGGTGCCAAACCCGCGCCTTGGGGCATACATTTGCTGGCAGTGAGCATTTCAGGTATTGCTCAAAACAAGAAGTAGCGCTGCGCCATTGGCAAGACAACTGCGGCTTCACAGGTCAGGAGTTGTCCGTCGGCGCGCACGGCGTAGGTTTGCGCGTCAATCTCCATCTTGGGCAGGTAGTTGTTGTGCACCATGTGCTGTTTGCGAATGCCGCGAACTTCTTTGACAGCGCTCAGGGTTTTGCGCAAACCAAAGCGCTCCTGAATGCCCGCCGCCAAACCAGCTTGTGAAACAAAGTTGAGGGAGCCACGCGTCAACGCGCCGCCAAACGCGCCAAACATGGGGCGGTAATGCACGGGCTGCGGCGTGGGTATGCTGGCGTTGGGGTCGCCCATGGCGGCCATGGCAATGAAGCCCCCTTTGAGCACCAGCGCAGGTTTGACACCAAAAAAAGCCGGTTTCCAAACCACCAGGTCGGCCCATTTGCCTACTTCCAGGCTGCCCACTTCGTGCGCAATGCCGTTGGCGATGGCCGGATTGATGGTGTACTTGGCAATGTACCGTTTGACGCGGAAGTTGTCGTTGCGCTGCTGATTTTCAATTGCATCCACAAGGGCTTCGGGTGGGCTGAGCCAGCCGCGCTGCTGTTTCATTTTGTGTGCCGTTTGCCAGGTGCGCAAGATGACTTCGCCAACGCGGCCCATGGCCTGGCTGTCGCTGCTCATCATGCTGATGGCACCCAAATCATGCAGCACGTCTTCGGCGGCAATGGTTTCTTTGCGGATGCGGCTTTCGGCAAAGGCCAGGTCTTCGGCTATGCCGGCATCGAGGTGATGGCACACCATCAGCATGTCCACATGTTCGTCCAGCGTGTTGACGGTGTACGGCATGGTGGGGTTGGTCGAGCTGGGCAAAAAGTTGGCTTCACCCACCACCCGCAAGATATCGGGCGCGTGGCCGCCACCCGCGCCTTCGGTATGGAAGGCGCACAGGCCCCGGCTTTTGGTGGCGGCAATGGTGTTTTCAACAAAGCCGCTTTCGTTCAGCGTGTCGGAGTGGATGGAGACCTGCGTGTCCGTCAGGTCTGCCACGTCCAGGCAATTGCTGATGGCGGCTGGCGTGGTGCCCCAGTCTTCATGCAGTTTGAGTCCAAATGCGCCTGCATTGATTTGTTCATGCAATGCAGCAGGCAAAGTGGCATTGCCCTTGCCCAAAAACCCGAAGTTCATGGGGAACGCCTCGGCCGCTTGCAGCATGCGCTCGATGTTCCACGGCCCCGGCGTGCAGGTGGTGGCAAACGTGCCGGTGGCCGGGCCGGTGCCGCCGCCCAACATGGTGGTGACGCCACTGGCCGAGGCCTCGTCGATCTGCTGCGGGCAGATGAAATGAATGTGTGAATCAATCCCGCCTGCGGTGACGATGTTGCCTTCGCAGCTGATGATCTCGGTGCCTGGGCCGATGAGAATGTCCACGCCGGGCTGTACATCCGGGTTGCCGGCTTTGCCGATGGCGACGATGCGCCCGCCCTTGAGGCCAATATCAGCCTTCACGATGCCCCAATGGTCCAGAATAAGGGCGTTGGTCATCACGCAATCGACGGCGCCTTCGCTTCGCATGCGTTGCGATTGCGCCATGCCGTCGCGGATGGTTTTGCCGCCGCCAAACTTCACCTCTTCACCATAGCTGCCAGCGCGCAAGGTGTAGTCGGCTTCGACTTCAATGAGCAAATCAGTGTCGGCCAGGCGAATGCGGTCGCCAACGGTGGGGCCAAAAATCTCCGCGTACGCGCGGCGTCCCATGGTGGCCATGATTAAAGGGCTCCCTTGATGTTGGCGTCAATGGAGCCGTTGATTTGGGCGCGAAAACCAAAAACCTGGCGTGCGCCGGAAAAATCAACCAGCTCCACGGTTCGTTGTTGGCCGGGTTCAAACCGCACCGCCAACCCTGAACCGATGTTCAGCCGCATGCCAAGCGCTGCCGCACGATCAAAATCAAGCGCGCCATTGGTTTCGGCAAAGTGGTAGTGGGAGCCAACCTGAATCGGGCGGTCAGCCGTGTTTTTAACCACCAGCGTGATGGCGCGTCGCCCCACGTTCAGCGGGTGCGCAGGCCCTTCAGCAGGGATGATTTCTCCGGGTGTCATGGGCGACCTTATTTGCCGCCGCGTGACAGCCAGGCGGCCAGCGCCACGGCACAAGCCAGTGCCACGAAGCCCCAGGCGTCGGTCATATGCCAGTGATTTCCTGTTAGTCCATGTCCATCATGAGAAAAAGATGCACTTGTTGACATGAAAATTGCACAACCAGTTATATATTTAATAGTAGCTTTGTTCATAATAAATGCCAATAAACTTCAAAATGCAATCAACAGAAATTTATACGATGGGCTGATGCACCGTCACCAGTTTGGTGCCATCGGGGAAAGTTGCTTCAACCTGGATGTCCGGAATCATCTCGGCAATTCCCTCCATTACATCCGCACGCGTCAGGATGGTGCGGCCTTCACTCATCAATTGGGCAACCGTTTTGCCGTCGCGTGCGCCTTCCATAACGGCCGCGCTGATAAAGGCCATGGCCTCCGGGTAGTTCAGCTTGAGGCCACGCGCCTTGCGCCGCTCTGCCAGCAAAGCAGCCGTAAATAACAAGAGTTTGTCTTTTTCGCGCGGCGTGAGTTCCATGGTGTTCTTGAGTAGGTTTCTCCGCCATTGTGATGCAAATGCCGTGCCCGATTTTGGGAGAAGTTTTCCAAAAACGCACCATTTCGATCCGCGTGCCGGGCAGGGTTTCTACCTTTTACGCACTCATTTAGAGCGGATTCCCCGTTTTGGCACACCACTGAGTGCCCGCATGCTTGGCACGGGCCTTGCAAGTTGAGTAACAGGTCCGTTCGGGATCACTTCATTCACTCATCTTGGAGAATACACATGAATCGTCGAGGTACATTGAAGTCACTCACCGCATCCATTGCGCTGGGATTGGCGGGGGTCAGTTCGGTTTACGCACAAGCGGGTGGCACCATCAAGGTTGGCATTTTGCACAGCCTCTCGGGCACCATGGCCATTTCAGAAACCGTGTTGAAAGACACTGTGCTGATGGCGATTGATGAAATCAACGCCAAAGGCGGCGTGATGGGCAAAAAACTCGAGCCCGTGATTGTGGATCCGGCCTCCAACTGGCCGTTGTTTGCCGAAAAAACCAAGCAGTTGCTGGGCCAGGACAAAGTCTCGGTCATCTTCGGCTGCTGGACCAGCGTGTCGCGCAAATCCGTTTTGCCCGTGGTGGAAGAAATGAACGGCTTGCTGTTCTATCCGGTGCAGTATGAAGGCGAAGAGTTGTCGAAAAACGTGTTTTACACCGGCGCGGCGCCCAACCAGCAGGCCATTCCTGCGGTGGACTATCTGATGAGCAAAGACGGCGGCAGTGCCAAGCGCTGGGTGTTGTTGGGTACCGACTATGTCTACCCGCGCACCACCAACAAGATTCTGCGCGCTTACCTGAAGAGCAAGGGCGTGAAAGACACCGACATCGACGAAAAATACACCCCGTTTGGCCACAGCGATTACCAGACCATCGTGGCTGATGTGAAGAAGTTCTCTGCAGGCGGCAAAACGGCGGTGGTTTCCACCATCAACGGCGACTCCAACGTGCCGTTCTACAAAGAGCTGGGCAATGCCGGCCTGAAAGCCAAAGACGTGCCCGTCGTTGCCTTCTCGGTGGGTGAAGAAGAGCTGCGCGGCGTAGACACCAAACCACTGGTGGGCCACCTGGCCGCCTGGAATTACTTCCAGTCGATCAAGAACCCGGCCAACGATGAATTCATCAAAAAGTGGGGCGCTTATGCC
>JANOVW010000284.1:0-3192 GCA_031417575.1 Rhodoferax sp.
CTTCCAGATAGTTGCTTTGGGCGCGAGATTTGAACAAATGCCCATAAACCGAATCATGCGACCACGAGCCCACCATTTTGACGGTGTAGGCCGGATCCACACTGCTGGCATTCACATAGATGTTGTGTTCCGGGCCACTGCCTCCGCCATTGTTTGCAAGCTCAACACCTGACAGCAATAAAGTTCCGCTATTGAGACCCGTGGCAAATATTCCGTTGGCGCTCTTGTTTGAAAAACCGCTGACGCGCACGTTTTTCAAACTGATGTTTTTCCCGCCATTGATGTAGATACCGGCCTTGCCCAAGCCGCCAAGGCCAGTTGTGCTTGAACTGACGTCCAGGTTTTCGATGGTGATGTTTTCGGCTGCACCGATGTAAATCAGGGCTTGGCCGAAATTGGCGTTGCTGGCACCTGTTGCAGGCAGTTTGATGACCGGGCGAACGCCATTGACGGTGATTCCCCGAATCGTGATGTTCTTGGGCACAACTGACTGGCGCGCGGCGTAAGCTGCATCATTCAGGACATTCGGTCCGATGTATATCTGTTGATCTTCGCCTTCATAAACCGCTGGCATGACTTCAAACACGTCACCTTCTTGCCACTGCAAATAGGGGAATCGCCGGAAAGGGCCCACCGATGTGTCGTGTGCATCAACGTTATTGGGCGCACTGCGGTAACCACTCAATTTTGCGTAAGTCGCAATGACTTTGCCAGCCCTCACATGGCGAACTGCCGGTTGCCCGCTGGTTGCGGGGCCGGGTTGTTTGTTGGCGTTTTCAGGGCGCCATTCCCACTGCTCCGGGTAATTGCCCGTTGCACAGAAATCGGTGGGGTACTGGGTAGCTGTGGAGTAACCGCGATTCGTCAGAGCGCTAGCACCAGGCAAAACTGCTGCCATGGCGAACGCATCCGGCACTGTGGTTGAATCGCCGGCCACGGCTAAAGAAACCTCCGCAACATCGTTCCCTCCACCGCCACAACTTGCAGACATCAACATCAGGACAGAGGTACATAAAAAAAATGGGCGACGCAACATGGTTGAAGTACTCAGGAATGGCGTGAAACCTAAAAACTGGTTTCACGGTTTCCCATTTTCTTCCACGGTTTACATGATCCAGAACAAAGGGGTTGCGATTTGGTAATTGACTGTTACGTGGAATCAATTCAATCGTCAATCTGTGTCAAATTCACGGCAATGCCTGTCAAGGCACTGTCGGCTATGGCTTCCAAGGTGCGGGCAATGCAGCAGCTGGCCTGGCCCGCGCATTCAATGGCCGCAAAGTCCTTGTCGTGAAGGACCTTTGCAAACGCCTCTACGCAAAATGCAAAACCGCTGCCAGTCGCTGAACGCACAGTCTCCAAAGGCAGGGTACCGGCGATGCCACGCCGTACCCGCATCAGTCTGGGCAAATATTTCAACGGATGCGCAGCATCTTCCGAGGTGTGGTTCAAAAATTCGGTTTCGATCACGCCATTGGCGCCCAGAATGGTAGCGACGCGGTGGTAGCCCACATTCATGGCACAAGAAAGTTGCGCCGTACGGCCACCCGAATAAAAAAGAGTGGCCGAGGTGCTGATGTCTACGCCGGTTTCGGCCAGCACCTGGTGCGCCACCACGCGCTCAGGTGAGTCGCCCATGGCCAGGCGGATCAAACTCATGACGTAACTGCCCGCGTCCAGCAGGGCGCCGCCACCCAGCTCGGGGTTCAGGCGAATGTTGCCTTGGCCGTTTTGCAGGTTGAAGCCAAAACTGGCCTGCACGTGGCGCACCTCGCCAATTGCGCCGCTCTGGATCAGGTTCAGCATGTCGCGCGTTTGCGGCTGAAACCAGTAGGGGTAGGCTTCCAGCAGCATCACGCCATGCTGGCGGGCGGCAGCAAACATGGTTTGCGCTTCGGCCAGGCTTGTCGCCAGGGGTTTTTCGCTCAAGATGTGTTTGCCAGCCTGCGCGGCCTTGACCACCCATTCGCAATGCAGGGTGTTGGGCAGGGGCACGTAGACCACGTCGATATCTGAGTCGGCCAGCAAGGCCTCGTAACTGCCGTGACTACGCGCAATGTTGAATTGCGCGGCAAAGGCCTGCGCTTTGGCAACGTTGCGGCTGGCGCAAGCCACCACGCTGGCGTACGGGCTGTTTGCGATCGCGGGTACAAACTGGCGGGCGATGCCGCCGCAGCCCATCACGCCGATGCGAAGTTTTTGGGATGTCATAAAAGACCTTGAGGTTGTGGGGTTAGGTGGAGAATTTCAGGTGTGACATTCAGGCGGCAAATGTGGAGGCCGGGGCTTAGCTGCAGAGCTGGCGAATCGAATCGGGCGGGGCCACGGCGCGAATGCCACCGCCTTCGCGCTTGGCCGCAAAGATACGCACTTCTTCGCAGCTCATGATGAGGTCGGGCTCGGTCCCGTCAGCGCGAACCCGGCTGCAGCGGTAGCTCTGCACAAAACTTTTATTGCGCCATTCGGTGATGGTCACCGCGATGTCCAGCCGGTCGCCATAGCTGGCTGTTTTGCTGAAGCTGGCTTTGCTGTCGACCAAGGGCGTGCCGATGATGCCCAGCGTTTGCGCAGTTTCTTCCCAACGCGGCACGCCACATTGCACAAAAAAGTTGCGCGAAGCGGCATCAATCCAGCGATAGAAATTGGGAAACCAGACGATGGCCGCCGGATCGCAATCGCCGAATTCAACCGTGATGCTATGGATGACGGTTTTTGTCATCAATCACCTTTTATATTGCGGTCTTTGATCAGCGCGCCGAAACGCAGCGAATCTGCAGCGGCTTTGGCACCGAATTCTTGCGGCGTGATGGGCAAAACTTCGCCGCCCAACGCGATGATGCGGTCTTTGACGGCTTGGGTGTTCAGGATGCGGTTGATCTCGCGGTTCAGGCGCGCAATCACGTCGGGTGGGGTGCCCGCTGGCGCGTAAAAACCAAACACGCTGTCGGCATCGAAGCCTTTGAGTCCAGCTTCATCCAGCGTGGGAACATCCGGGAACTAAGGTGAGCGTTTGGGGCTGCCCACGGCCAGCATTTTCAGCTTGCCGCTGCGCACATGTTGCAAACCAATACCGGGGTCAAAAGTGAAATCAATTTGGCCGGCCAACAAATCGGTCATGGCCGGGGCCGCCCCGCGATACGGAATGTGGGTGGCAAAGGTGCCCGATTGTGCTTTCATCATCTCGGCCGCCAG
>JANOVW010000285.1:0-10702 GCA_031417575.1 Rhodoferax sp.
AGAGTGGACCCTATTGTAATTGGGCCATGATTCGACCGCACTCAAGTCGGCTTAACCCCTCAGAAGCAACTCCCGCAATTGGGCCTTGGCGATTTTCTCCAGCGTGGAGCGTGGAAAGTCGTCAATCAGGCGAATCTCCACCGGGCGTTTGAAATCGGCCAACTGCGCCGCGCATGCTGCCGTCACCCGTTCTTTCAATTCACGATTTTGCGCGGAGTCCAACGCCCTGGTGAATTCTTCGAAGGGCCGCACAAAAAGCACCGGCACTTCGTCGAGCATTGGGTGTTTTTTGGCGACCACGGCGCATTCAAAAACGCCAGGCACTTGCAGCACCACACGTTCAATCTCGGAGGCAGCAACGTTTTCGCCGCCTACCTTGAGCATGTCTTTGTTGCGATCGCCAAACTGCAGGCTGCCGCAGGGCAACACGTTGATCATGTCGCCGGTTTTGAACCAGCCATCGGCGTCAAAACTGTCAGCCGTTGCGCGCGCATTGCCCAGGTATTCCTGAAACAACGAAAGCCCGCGAATACCGCGAATGAACAGGTGGCCACCGCCCTCACCCGCCTGCAGGTGGCGCGCCTCGCGCAGAGGCACATCGTCACGCTCAACCACGGCGATGTCATATTCAGGTGCTGGGCGGCCGATCGACAACGGGGTGTTGGGCACCTGCGGGCTGCCCACAATGCCGTGGGTGATGGTTTCGGTCATGCCCCACCAGCCCATGGTTTTGATGCCAAAGTGCGCATCGCTGGGCGGCTCGCTCACCGCGCTGCCCCACAGCCGATAGGCGTGGGTTTTGGGCATCTCCAGCGGCATCAGCGCTTTGACAACAAAGGGCACCAGCGATGTCCACGTGCAACCGTATTGGGTAGAAACGGCCCAAAACCGGCTGGCCGAAAAACGCGGTTGTATCACCGCCGTGCCACCGGCCCACAAGGTGGCCAAAATCGAATAGGCCTGGGCGTTGGTATGGAACAGCGGCAGGTAAACCAGGTGCACATCGGTGTCGCGCAGGTCTTCATGCACGGCGTTGATACGCGCACCCCACAGCGCGTTCGCATGTG
Organism: Rhodoferax sp.; assembly: GCA_031417575.1. Taxonomy (GTDB): domain Bacteria; phylum Pseudomonadota; class Gammaproteobacteria; order Burkholderiales; family Burkholderiaceae_C; genus JANYCG01. The sequence goes on from JANOVW010000285.1 coordinate 1,068, forward strand.
TCCACAACACCGCCTTGGGGCGCGAGGTGGTGCCCGATGTGTATTGCACGCTGCAAGGCGCCAGCGGGTTGGGCGCGTGGCGTGGCAGTGGTTCGGCATCAATCGCATCGAAGTGTTGGGCGGCTTGTACCGGGTGGGTGGGTACATCGCCGTTGTCGTCGCCCGTCACGGCGATCCAGCGCAAGGCCTTGCAACTGTGCGCCACCAGTTCAGCAAATTTGGGTTGCGTAATAGCCGCCGCCGCGCCGCTGTGGTCCGCGTAATAACTCAGCTCGTCGGCCACAGCCCGCGCATTGGTGGTAACTGCCACCGCGCCCAGCCAGGTGCAGGCGTACCAGGCCAGCAGCGCTTCAGGGCAGTTGTCCAGGTGAATCAACAGCTTGTCGCCCGGCTTCACCCCGCGCTTGGCCAAGCCACCGGCGATGCGTTGAACACGGTGGTGGAATTGGCCGTAGGTCCAGACCTGCTCTTTGCCAAGGAACGGCGCCCAAATCAAAAAGGGATGGTCTCGCCGGGTGTGCGCACGGGTTTCCAACAGCAGGGCGACGTCCATGCCATTGAACGGATGGAGGTCGTGGTCGGTGAGAATGTGGGACATGGCTGCGGATTTTGTTGCGGCGGAAGGCAATTATTGACGCTTTCGGAGGTAGAACTTTCGACCTGTCGTCGCGTTACTTGGCTTGACTTTGGCACGATGCAGCGCGGCACCCAGGGCGGCTGCGTACGTGTCCCCCGACGCGAGGCAGATTGCTGCACCTTGCAACGGCCACAGCGCGAGTCTCCTCCGTTTACCTCCCACATCCGCCATGGCTGCCGCGATGCTTGGGGGTGGTGTGTCAACGTGTCGACTATTGCTGAATGGTCAGAGTGGCCGGTGAAACTCAAATCAACCGGCATAATTTGCGGATGCTCCCATGTGTCGACTTTGCAGGCCTAGATATCGCTACATCCACATGCCTTTGCGCGGGAACGCCAGCGCCATGCAACAGCCATGCGTTTTGAAGGCCATCTGAAAACCTGGAACCCCGAGCGCGGCTTCGGTTTCATTGAGCCGGCAGGCGGTGGGCAAGAGATTTTCTTGCACGTTTCGGCCGTGCCCACCAATTTCCGGCCACCCAAGATCGGCCAGCGTTTTACCTTTGAGGTCACTTTGAATAGGGATGGCAAAAAACGCGCTGCCAATATTGGAGTCGACGTGGTGCCCAAAACCGGTCGCGTTGCCAGGCCGGAAGAGCCTGCACCGTGGACCTTTGCCAGTGCTTTGGCTATTCCCGTGTTTATCGGGATTTATATCGCTGTTGCTGCTTCGTACCGAGTCTCGATCTGGTTTGTAGTGGGTTACATTGGACTCAGCATCGTTACCTTCATGGCATACGCGCTTGACAAGTCCAGCGCCGCAGCAAGGCGCTGGCGCTGGTCAGAACGGTCGCTGCTGCAGCTTGGCTTGGTTGGCGGTTGGCCGGGTGGTCTGTTGGCACAACAGCTACTTCGGCACAAGTCAAACAAGAGCTCGTTTCGCGCCTCTTTCTGGGGAACCGTCATCGCCAATGTCGCTGCCTTTGTTCTTTACCATGTGTACTTTCGTGTGGCGTTTCTGACCTGAGAAGCTGGACGCGCGATTCACATATCCGAAGAGCAAAACCAGGTCCGAAACCCCATGAGCCACCCATTCGCCGAATTGATCGACCCGCGCACTGGAGAACAACATGCAGGGTTCAGCAGACTCAAATTGAATCTGGTGCCCGTTCACCTGAATCCGCATCACGTGGTGCATGGTGAACTCGAAGCGGTTGGGTGATAACAAATTGCGTCTAAGCACGACGCAGCAAATACAGGTTTATTCGGTCACCCTTTGGGCCTATGTCACTGACATCGCGCAAGTCAAAATCAAAACGGTTTTTTGCCAGCAAAAAGGTTGCTTCAGAAACCTGAATGCGTCCGGTCAAACCCTGAGACTCCATTCGCGAAGCCATATTGACAACATCGCCCCAGACGTCATAAATCTGACGCGACTGGCCGATGACGCCAGCCACCAGCTCGCCAGACGCGATCCCGATGCGCAGGTTGATACCTTCCATATCCTTAATCTGCTCAAACATTTGCACCCCGAATTCCAGCAGTTTGGTGGCATGGTCGGCATCCGGCTCGGGCACGCCGGAAGCCACCATGTAGGCGTCGCCAATGGTCTTGATTTTTGTCAAACCCATACGTTCCACACACCTGTCGAACCGCAAAAAAATGTCGCCCAACTTTTGCACCAATGCCTGTGGTTCCATCCGCTCTGACAAGCTGGTGAAACCGACAATGTCGGCAATCAAAATTGAACAGTTGGCATGTCGTTGAGAAAAGGCTTTGCCCGTTGCCAACAGTTTTTCAGCGATGACAGGCGGAAACAGCCTTTTGACCAACTCCACGAATCGGTTGTTGGCATCATGCAGGAAATTTTCCATGCGGTTGATGTCACCCATGAAGATGTGCAACAACAAGAAAAGCGCCGACACGGCGATGCAGGCGACGATCCAGACTGGCGGTCGGCTGTCGGGGGGCAACGCGTAAGCGGTTGGAAAGCCCAAATTACTGCTGGCAAACACCACAAATAAAACCAGGCAGGCTAGCGGCAGACCATGCCTAAGCCACCGGTTGACAACTCTGAACACGAAATAGGCACCCAATGCCAGTGGAAGAAAATAATAGTGAATGGACCGCGCTGCGCCTGCAATGGGCCTATCAAAAACCGCAGCGCAAACTGACAGGCTAACGATCAGCGAAATGAACAAACAATACGTTGCTGCCTGAACACGCCCGGTTCGGGCCAGTGCATAAACGCCCAGCCCCAATGCCGTGAACCACATGTTCTGAGCCGCTACAAAGTAGGCACTCTGAACCGTAAAGTAAGCGAAAAATAGGATGCCCAGCAAGACCAGCAAGGCGCTGACGGCGTAGACGATCAAACGGACACGCCGTTGGTGGGTTTGGTCAATGTCATAACGGGCCAAAAAGCTGGCGTGCGTTGCGTCATTTAGAACCGACGGATCAGCCAATTGGGATTTCAGGCCATCCGTCATGAGTTGTTAAGCCGCTTGCGTCACCAAATAGGTGTTGTGGAGGCCAGATTTGCCCTTGATGATCATATCGGCGCGCTTTTCAAAGGTGTATCGATGTTTGGCCAAATAGAAACTTGATTCGGAAACCTGAATGCGCCCGGGCAAACCGTGGGATTCCATTCGGGCTGCCATATTCACCGAATCGCCCCACACATCAAATACCTGCCTTGATTGCCCGATGACCCCGGCCACCAAGTCGCCGGAAGCGATGCCAATTCGCAACTGGATGCCTGGCATGTCTTTTACCGAAGCCATCATATTGCAAGCCAGGGCGATCAGATCAGTTGCATGCGTCAGTCGCCCCTGTGGGACGCCCGCAACCACCATGTAGGCATCACCTATCGTTTTGATTTTGGTGAGCGTGCTTACTTCAACACAGGCATCAAACCGACTGAAAACGTCGGTCAGAAGGTTTACCAATTCTTCGGGCGACAGGTGCGCGGCCATTCGGGTGAAACTGACGATATCTGCGAACAAAATGGAGCATTGCTCGTGGCGCTCGGCATAGGCTTCGCCATTGCTGAGAAGGCGTTCGGCAACTGATTGCGGGAACATGCCGCTGACCATGGAAACAAAACGATTGTTTGCATTTTGCAAATACCGCTCCATTCGGGCAACGTCGCCAACGAAGATGTGAACCAGAAAATACAGCACAGTCATGGCAAAAAAATTGTTCAGCCACGTTCCTGCCTCTCGCACTTCGTCAGCGATGGCGTATCGCGTGACGACACCGATCTGAGGTACAGCAAACAGCACAAATGCGAACAGACAGAGCGCCGGCAAACCAAACCGAACCCAGACTGGCTCTTGTTTTGCAACCAGGTAGGCGGCCACGCCCAGCACAACAAAAAAATGATGAACCGACCTGGGAACCCGTTCACTGGGCAAGTCAAGGAATGCGGCCATCATGACAAAAACCACGAAGAGACTGAGGATGGTGACCATCGCCGCCTCACGCAATCGCCCTTTTTGCAGAAGTTGAAGGCCAGCACCGCCAATAACAACCAAAACCAACTCACCCAGGGCAACGAGCCAATCTTGCCTTAGCGCGAAAAACGTGCCGTAAGCCACACCCAGCACCATGAGAAAACCAGCGGCCATGGTCACCATTGCGCGTACGCGCCGCAGGTGGGTCACCTGCGGGTCATGCAGCGACATGTAGGCCAAAGCCGCAGTTTCAGACATTAATCCCGCCGATCCATCGCGCCCTTGAACTCAGGGCCCAGCTTAAAAATGCCGCTCACCCGCGCAATCGTGATGTCGCCCGACGAAATGAGGCCTTGCATGAAAACCATGGTGCGGGTGACGCGCAAGACCTGGGCCTCGCCTTGCACCCAGGCACCGAGTTTGGCGGATGCCATGTAGTCGATTTGCAGGCTGATGGTGGGCAAAAAGCGGCCTTTGGCGGCTTCGCAGTGGACGTGGGCAGAGATGGGGCACAACATGTCGGCGAAGGTTGCCAACATGCCGCCGTGGCAGATACCCATGGGGTTGGTGTGGCGGGGTTCCACCACAAACCCGGCTTGCAATTTGCCTTCATTCAGGCGGGTGTACAGCGGGCCATTCACGCCAACGAAGCCGTCGCCAAAATTCCTTGGTTTGAAGCCTTTTGGTATTATATTGTTTAAAATTGGCTCGTCCATACTCTATTAAATATAGCTTATTGTGCAATTAATACGTCAATATTAGCCATTTATTTAAAATTAATTTTTACAAAAATAATTATTGCGGAATCAAACGCTGCAACTGGCCATTGCCGCTGTCGGTGAGCACATAGAGTAGCCCATCTGGGCCCTGGCGCACGTCGCGAATGCGCTCGCGTTGTGCCTCCAGCAGGCGGGTTTCACGCAGCACTTTGCCTTTGAAGGGCTCGCTTAATTCAATGCGGTTCAAAAAGCCGAATTTGAGTGAGCCCACAAACAGGTTGCCCACCCAGGCTTTGCCATACCGTTCGCTGGTTAAAAACGCCATGCCCGAAGGTGCGATAGAGGGCACCCAGTAGTGCAAAGGCTGCTCCAGCCCCGCTTTGGCGCTGATGCCATCGCCAATTTTGCCGCCACCGTAGTTTTCGCCATAGGTGATGACCGGCCAGCCGTAGTTTTTGCCCGGCTGGGTGAGGTTGATTTCATCGCCGCCCTGGGGGCCGTGTTCGGTGGTCCACAGCGTGCCGTCGGGGGCCAGCGCGGCACCTTGAAGGTTGCGGTGGCCGTAGCTCCAGATTTCTGGCAACGCACCTGCTGGTGCCGTTGCCGGGTTGGTGAACGGGTTGGTGGCTGGCACGCCGCCGTCTTTGCCAATGCGCACCACCTTGCCGTGGTGGTTGTCGAGCGTCTGGGCATCGTCTTTACGGGTGTAACGGTCGCCCAGCGTTAAAAACAGCAGGCCGTCGGGTTTGCCCTCGGTGCGGCTTTCAACGATGCGGCAACCAAAATGCAGATTGCTGGCAACTTTGGGGCGTTGGCTGAAGATGATCTTGATGTCTTCGAGCCGGGTGGCATCGCTGCTGAGGCGGGCACGGGCCAGTGCAGTGCTGTTGGTGGCCGAGGCGCTGCCCTGCCCAGCTTCTGAAAAACAAAAAAAGAGCGTGCGGTTTCGGGCAAAGTCGGCGTCCAGCAGCAGATCCAGCAAGCCACCTTGGCGACCTGCCACCACAACGGGCACACCCAGGATGGGCGGGCCCACCGTGCCGATGCCATTGGCACCAGGGGTCACCACGCGCAGGCGCCCTGGGCGCTCGGTGACCAAAAACTGCCCGTTGGGCAAAAACGCCAAGGCCCAGGGGTTCTCAAGCCCCTTGGCGACCGTTTCCACCTTGATGGCAGAGGTCGTTTGGCTGGCTACAGGGCGTATAAACGAATATAAAACACACAATATTACTACTGAATAAATAGCTGATTGTGAAATTTTTATATTAACTATTGGCATTTTTTACTTACGGATAGTCTAAAAAATAAATAAAAAACCGTTTGCGGGGCATTTTGAAGCAGCCTTCAAATCAGATCCCGTGGATCATTGAAGTGCGCTTCGACGTCTGAGGGCAGCAGTTGGATGCTGGCGCGCAGCCCTGGTACGGCGCTCATCAAGGCTTGCTCAACGCTGATGCGCAGGGCCGCCGCCCGCCCCAGCGACCAGCTGGCCGGCATGTGCATGTGCACGTCTACAAAGCGGCGTTGCCCCGATTGGCGGGTAGCGACGTGGTCAAACCGCAAAATGTGTACATCACCGCGCTTGAGCTCAAAACCCTGCAAGGTGGCAAGGATGGTGGCTACCACGGCGGGTTCGAGCGCTTCGTCCATCAGGCCCTGGCTGGAGCGCCAGATCAGCGAGCCGCCTTCACGCAGAATGTTCAGTGCCACCGCCATCGCCACCACGGCATCCAGCCACAACCAGCCCGTGAGCACGACCAGGCCAATGCCCAGCACGACGCCCACCGAGGTCCAGACATCGGTTACCAGGTGTTTGGCATCGGCCTCCAGCGCGATCGAGCGGTGTGTGCGTGCCGCCTGAAACATCAGCCACGCCATGCCACCATTGAGCGCCGAACTGATGACCGACAGCACCAGGCCCCAGCCCACTTGCTGCAACGGCTGCGGGTCAAACAGGCGGTGACCGGCGGCCCACAAAATACCCAGGCTGGCGGCGATGATCAAAATGCCTTCAAAGCCCGACGAGAAATATTCCGCCTTGTGGTGGCCATAGGGATGGTCTTCGTCGGCCGGGCGGGCCGCAATGGTCACCATCCACAGCGCAAACAGGGCGCTGGCCAGGTTGACAAAGGATTCCATCGCGTCTGACAGCAGGCCCACCGAATCGGTAACCACCCAGGCCGCTGTTTTCAGCACAATGGTGACCACCGCCATCACCGCCGAGAGCTGCAACATGCGCTGCGGTGACAACGCACTCAACTTGCCCATAAAAGAAAGAGCGGCGGCTGGTGCCGCGGGGCGAGGCGACTTGTCATCAGAAGGGGGTGTAGCCATGGCTTCATTGTGCAGCAGCGGCTTGGGTCAAAATGACCCCCATGACAACATGGTGGCGCAATTGGGGTGGCTGGCTGGCCGGAGGGGTCATGCTGTCGGTGCTGGGTGGCTGGGCCATTGCGCAGGCCGAACGTACCCGCCTGCGCGACGCATTCGAGACCGATGCGCGAATTGCCCACCGCCTGCTGAGCCAGCGCGCCGTCGAACTCGACGCCGTACTGGCCACCTTGGCCTTGCTACAACCTGCCGCCGAACCCACGCCCTCCGAGCGCCGCCTGCCGTCGGTTTATCCGCAAATACTGGAGGTTCTGCGCCGCGGCCCCGAAACCAGGTGGCCCACCGCCGCCTTGCAGGCCGCTGACGAGAGCTCCCGCCAGTTGCGCCGCCCGGTTTTGGCCAGTCAGGATTTGGCCCAGGCCCGTTACCAATTGGCCCTGAACGCGTCGCCAGCCAGTTTTGCCGTGCTGGTCGACATCCAGCGGTTTGTGCCCTGGAGTGAATGGCCCACTGACCCCGCAACCAGCCCGGTGCGCACCACGCTGGAACACAAGGGGCAGGCTTTTGTCATCCAGCCGGGCTTGAGCGCTGGCGGTTCAGGCGGCAGCGGTACAGACAACCGCGGCGTATGGCAATTCGATTTTCGAAAACACCTGGCCACCGAAAGCCAACCGTTTGACGTGGTGTCGGCCCGCGCCGTGGGCTGGCGCGAACTGCCGTGGTGGGCCATGGCAGGCTGGGTGGTCGCCTGTAGCCTGGCCATGGGTGCTGGAGCGGCCTGGCAACGCCAGCGCGACCAGCGCCGCCGTGCCGAAGACTTGCTGCGCCTGGGCCAAGTGGCGCGCCTGAACACATTGGGCGAACTGGCCGGCGGCATGGCCCATGAACTCAACCAGCCCCTGACAGCCCTGCTGGCCAACACCCAGGCTGCCCAACGCTTGTTGGCTGAACAGCCGGTTGATCTGGATGTGGCGCGCCAGGCCTTGCAACAGGCCAGCCAACAAGCGCGCCGCGCGGCAGATGTGGTGGGCCGCCTGCGGCGACTGGTCGAAAGGCCTGACACCACCACACCCCCGGTATCCGTTTCTTTGCAGGATGCCGTCCGCAGTGCCTTGCATTTGCTGGCCCCCGAATGCACGCGCCGCCAAGTTACGCCGCAGGTGTCCGCCGATGCCCCGGTTTGGGTGGCCGCAGACCCGGTAGCGCTAGACCAGATCGTGCATAACCTGCTGCTCAATGCCCTTCAGGCGTTGGACAGCGTACCGGCGCCGCAGCGCGAACTCAGGCTGGGGTTGGCTACAGAAGGCCAGTGGGGCCTGCTGACGGTTGCTGATCGCGGCCCTGGCATTGCGCCCGAAGCGCTGCCGCGCCTGTTTGAGCCTTTTTTTTCCGGCCGCAAAGGCGGATTGGGCCTGGGCCTGAGCTTGTGCGAAACGCTCGCAGGTACGATGCAAGGCAGCCTGACCGCTGAGAACCAGCCCGCCGGCGGCGCCCTCTTCACGTTGCGACTGCCCTTGGCCCGCCCTGCCGTTTGAGTCAACCCGCATGGCACCCAACCACGCGCCCTTGTCGCCGCTGATCCATTTGATTGATGACGACGCTGCCGTGCGGGAAGCCCTTTCTTTGCTGATCAGCACGGTGGGGCTGCGGGTTTCAGCGTGGGCCGATCCGCAGGCGTTTATGGCCGGGTTTGACCGACAAGGCATTGGTGCCATTGTTCTGGACATTCGCATGCCGGGCATCAGCGGGTTGGCTGTGCTGGAAACGCTGATCGCACAGGGCGTTGATCAACCCATATTGATGCTGACCGGTCACGGCACCGTCGACATGTGCCGCCGTGCTTTCAAATCGGGTGCCGCCGAGTTCATGGAAAAGCCGGTGAATGACGAGGTGCTGATCGAGGCCCTTCAAAACGCCGTTCGCCAACATGTCAAATCGCGCCAACACCACCGCGCCGACCAGGCCGCCCGGGCGCGCTACAGCCAGCTTTCTGAACGCGAACGCGAGGTGCTGGGGTTCATCATTGAAGGCTTGACGAACAAGGAAATTGGCCGTGCGCTGAACCTGTCGCCCCGCACGGTGGAAACCCATCGCGCGAACCTGTTTGCCAAAGTCGAAGCCACCTCGCTGGCCCAATTGATCCGCCACTATGCCGCGCTGGTGGACCAAGACCCTGCCGCCTGAAGCCGCCCGTTTTTTGGCAGTTGCGTAGTTCTACGGAGCCCGGGGCGTACGCCTACGAATGGGCAAATCAGGCGCGCCGACCTACAGTTCATTCACGGCTTTACCAGTCGTTTCAACGCGTTTTACCTCTATCGTTCTTACTGCTATTCAAAGGAAATACCATGAAATTGAACTACACACTCACCCTGTCCGCCCTCGCCCTGGCCCTGATTTCCGGACTGGCCCACGCACAGGCTGTCCGCACTGAAAAAAACATGTCACTTGATCTGGCCAACCAAATTGCAGCCGCCAGTGTGGCCGCCTGTGCTGCCAACGGCTATGCCGTAGCCGCTACTGTGGTTGACCGCGCAGGCACTGTGCGTGCCGTTCA
>JANOVW010000286.1:0-6264 GCA_031417575.1 Rhodoferax sp.
GTTTTAAAACAATGGTTATAAATTAATCTGCCTAAAATTACGTAGGTCATTTGGAAAATTTTCCGACGTATTTTTATGGATTTTGAAGTGACTTTGGTCACATCCGACGCGCGATAGCCGGGGCCTTATGAAGGCACAACGGGCTGGCAAAAAAGCCGCAATACGCGGCAAAACCGCAGGCTTCAGGCCGAAGGTGGCAGGCGGGAAACCGTGTGCAGCCCCAGCACCCCAATCACAATGCAGGTGATGAATACCATCTTCATCGCTGTGGCCGGCTCCCGAAACCACCACATGCCGATAAACGCCGTGGCCACTGTGCCCGCGCCTGACCACACGGCATAGGTGATGCTGATGTCCAGTGTTTTGGTGGCAAAGGTGTTGCAGGTAAAAGCCACCGCATAACAGCTGAACATCATGATCGACGGCCCCAAATGCGTAAAACCGTGCGAGAGCTTCATGCAGGTGGTGCCCACCACCTCAAACGCGATGGCAACCGACAGCAGCGTCCAGGCTTGCGTCAGGGTGGGGGTGAAGTTTTGCAGGAAGGGAAGCACGGAGGGCGTTGGTATGAATGGATTGGCGTATTGCGGGATTTGAGCAGCAAGCGCAGTAGGAGTCGCAATGACCGAAGTAGGTCGAAGGCGGCAGCTATTTCTTACAAAATGGAGCCGCACATCGGGTCGTGCTGCAGCGATCCAGCGCGGCCCGGAAAATTTGCAAAACCCGCCAGAACGACACGCCCGATGGGCCCGCCCCTAAGCCTAGGCGGCGATGCCTTCGCGCCGCCTGGCGTGCTCAGGCTTTGCCCCACAAACTCGACACCGGCACTGCATACAAGGGCGCGCCGCCATCCAGGTCCATCAGTTTGTGCACGGTATCGCCGTCGTACAGCATCACACCCATCTTCAGCCCTTTGCCCAGCTTTTCAGCCAGCTGCTGAATGCCGCGGGTTTCGGATTTATGGATCTCGGTGCGGGCCTTGATGTCGATGGCGACCATCTCTTTTTTGGCATTGGCGATGACCAAATCGACCTCGAGCTGGTCATGGTCACGGTAGTGGCCGAAATGGTAGGTGCCGCTGGCGCAGTCGGCTTGTTTCAGCAGTTCGCTGACCACATAGGACTCCAGCACCTGGGCGGTTTGGGTGTTCCAGACGGTGCCCGCTTCTTCGCGTTCGCGGTAGCGGTGAATGCTGTTTTGGTCCAGCAAAAAGCCCAACATGGCGCTGTCGCCAAAATGGTATTTGGGGGCTTTCACCATACGCGCCTGGTCTTTGATGTTGAAACGCGCGGGTTGGCCTTCTTCGCCGTCCATGCCAAGGCCAGCAATGCTGCGCACCAGGTACAGCTGCTCGAGCGCAAAGGTATAGCGCTCGGTGGTTTTGCTGTCCATGTCGACCGTTTGGCCCCATTGGCGGTAATTGCTGATGCCGCCTACGCCGTTGGCCAGCGCCAGCAGCAGGCCTGCCATGCGCAGCGGTTTGTCGATCGGGCTCATGGCCCGCAAGTCTGATAGATCAGACGGCGGCACCTGGACGTCGGCGTATTTGGAGAGCAGCTTGATTTCTTTGGCACCCATCAGGCGTTTGGGCGGTGAGTCAAGCAGGGCGGCCAGGTGTTTGTCGTTCCAGGCGTGTCGGCTGCGCGGGCGGTCGCGCGCAATGCATTCGAGGTGGCTGCCGTGCAACATTCGTTCCAGCAGCGCCTCGCCCAGCAGCAGATCAGTTTTGGTGTTTTGGGGGATCTGGCCAGCGAACATCGCGTCGAGCCAATTGGCGTTGCTGTTGCGCAGTTCCAGCTCAGAGGGCGGCAACAGCGTGACCACAGCCATGGGCAGGTTGAGCCACTCGGCGTGTTGCACTTTGAGCACTTCGCTTAACTCATTGGAGGCCGTCAGCAAAAAGCGGCCGGGTGTGGCATCTGACTTGAGCGCTTGCTGAATCGCCACCAACAGGCCTGGCGCACGTTGCAGTTCCAGAATGGTGAAGGGGCCGGGGCCGGCAATCAGGGCGGCCGGGTCGCGTTGAGCCTCGATGCGGGCCACAAAACCGTTCAGGTTGATGACGGTACGTTCTGCGCCACCCACTTGCAGCGCCAGGGCCGCACCGGCCGATTGGCCTTCGAGCGCGGCCAGGCCCAGTTCGGGCTCGACACCCAGCAAAGCGGAATGGCGGGGGCCTTGCACCAAGACGACCGGCGTGGTTTTAAGCGCCTTTTGTACCCTGGCGGTAACGTGGCGGGTCGTGAGTGCGGGGGCTTTTTCAAGGGCGATGGCCATGGGTTTCCTTAAATGGACGCGGGCTGTGTAGCTTGGAGCAGGGGATGCGAAGTGGTGAAATATAACCAGTGCAGACTGGATTTTAACCCAGTTCTACGATCAAGAATTAAATTATTACTATCAATAGTCTAGCTTATAGTGCAATTAATCTGAGAACAATATCCAAATAAATTTAGCTTATTTATTTATTAAATAGAATTTGTCAATTCTGAATATCTATTTATAAAGCAAGGCATATCAAGCATCGCGCTGCATAAACAGGTCGGCGCAAATGCTGCGCAGCCAGCGGTTGGCGGCATCATGGTGATAACGGGCGTGCCAGTATTGCTTGACGGTAAAAGCCGGAATATCGAACGGGCAGGGCAAGGCCTGCAAGCTCGGGCCTGCGCTCCCCGAGTCACCTGAGCGCGCCAGGGTTTCTCCAATCTGGCGGGGCAGTGTGGCAATCAGATCGCTGGTGGAGACAATTGCCGCCAAACCCAGAAACCCGGGCAGTTCCAGCTGAATGCGCCGCTGGATGCGCTGGCTTTTCACGGTTTCGTCCATCAGGTGGTAGCCGGTGCCCGCGCTGATGCTGATGTGCCCCTCACGCTGGTAGGCCGCCAGGTTCCAGTGCTGCGGATGGCCGTTCAGAACCCGGGGGTGTTGTGCATTGGCCAGGCACATCCAGTCTTGTTCAAACAGCGCCTGCTGGTACATGCCGGCATCCAGCAAAGGCAAATAACCCAACGCCAGATCTGCGTCGCCACTTTGCAAGGCGGCGGGCAAGGTGGCATCAATCCGGCTGGCGGCCAGTGTGATGCCAGGAGCCAGCGCCCGTACATGGGCCAGCAAACGAGGTAGCAGGGTGATGTGGCTGGCATCGGTCATGCAGATGTTGAAACGCCTGGCCGCAAGGGCCGGGTCGAACACGGTGGCGGGTTCAGACAAGCGGCGCAAAGCCGCCAACGCGTCGCGCAGGGTGGGCATCAGCCCTTCCATGCGGGGCGTGGGCAACATGCCGCCAGCCGTGCGCACAAACAGCGGGTCGCCGAGTTGCTGGCGCAGTTTGGCCAGCCAAATGCTGACGGTGGGTTGGCTTTGGCCCAGCGTTTCAGCGGCGCGCGTCACACTTTGGCTGCTGTACAACTGCTCCAGCAGGCACAGGTGTTTGGCATCCAGCAGGTCTAGATCGCGTTCCATGGGGTGGATTGTTGCCACTACTATTAAATAATGCAATGATATTTATAAAAGTCATTGCATTGTTGCAGCAAGGGTGGGCGTCTACGATTCGGGTTGAAAAGCGACCAGTTCTCCCAGTGGCAACCCGAAATCCATCGCCCAAACCTGTCCTCCAAACCCAAGCCCGTGATGCCCAATCCCATTTTTCAACACTGCCGCTATGAAACAAATGGCGCAGTGCTGACGCTCACGCTTAACCGCCCCCACGTGCTCAACGCCCTCACGCCCGAGGCGCATGCCGAGCTGGACACGGCGTTTAACCAATTTCGGGATGACCCGTCTTTGTATGTCGCCATCGTCACTGGTGTGGGCGAACAGGCGTTTTGTGTCGGCACTGATCTCAAAGCCTTGAGTGAAACGCACAACCACCAAAAACCGGGCACCGGGTTTGCCGGCATCACCGCTCGGTTTGACTTGTTCAAACCGGTGATAGCGGCTGTAAACGGGATGTGCTTTGGCGGGGGCACTGAAATTGTGGCGGCCTGTGATTTGGCCATCGCAACGGAGCATGCCGAATTTGGCCTGCTGGAGCCGCGTGTCGGCTTGGCAGCCTTGGGCGGTGGCGCCTTGCAGCGCCTGGCGCGCCAAATGCCGATGAAAGACGCGATGAAACTGGTTTTGACGGGCGCCCGCATCAGCGCCACCGAGGCAAAACGCATCAGACTGATCAACGACGTGGTGCCCGCCAGCCAATTGATGGAAAAAGCCCGCGAACTTGCCGCGCAAATTTTGGCCTGCGCCCCGTTGGCGATACAGGCCAGCAAACAGGTCATGCTGCAAAGCTTGAACGAGCCCGATTTGCAGCGCGCCATGCAGATGGACTACGGCCTGGCCCAGCGCATGCTGGCCAGCCAGGACGCAATCGAAGGCCCGCTGGCCTTTGCCCAAAAGCGCAAACCCGTTTGGACAGGAACCTGACATGAAAATCGTGGTGTTGGGCGCAGGTGCCTTGGGTTGCGCCATCGGTGGCACCCTTTCAATGGCCGGTAACGAAGTCTGGCTGGTGAACCGCGATGCACAACACGTCGATGTGATGAACCGGGCAGGGCTGACGATGCGCTCGGGCAGCGGGGCCGAGGTGGCAGACCGGGTGGTTCAGGTCAAGGCCGCCACGCACGCCAGCGGCATTGATATGGCCAGCGGCCCGGTGGAACTCATCATCGTGTTGGTGAAATCGTTCCACACCCGCGAGGTGATCGAATCGGCAGGCGCCATCATCAGCCAAAACACCGTGGTGCTGTCGCTGCAAAACGGGGTTGGCCATGAAGACGTGTTGGCCGCAGCAGTGGGCCCCCAGCGCGTGATGGCCGGCAAAACCTATGTTGGCGGCGTTTTGCTGGCCCCCGGCCACGTGATGGCCGGCACCCAGGGCAAAGAAACCATCATCGGTGAACTGTCGGGGCAGATCACGCCCCGGGCGCTGCGGGTGGCTGAAATTTTTAACGCCGCCGGGCTGGAAACCACGCTCAGCCAAAACATTCGGGCGACGATTTGGGAAAAGTTGTTTGTCAACGTGGCCACCGGCGCTTTGAGCGGCATCACCCGCTTGAACTACGGCCATTTGTATGAGGTGCCAGAAGTGCAGGCCTGCGCCATCGCGGCGGTTGCCGAAGCCATGGCTGTAGCCCGGGCCGCAGGCATCGCCATCACCACCACTGACCCGCGCGCGCCTTGGTTGAAGGCGGCGGCGGGTTTGCCGTTTGAGTTCAAAGCCTCGATGTTGCAGAGCCTGGAAAACGGCTCGGTCACTGAAATCGATTTTGTGAACGGCGCGGTGGTGGCGATGGGTCAGAAACACGGTGTTCCAACCCCGGTAAACCAGACGCTGGTGGCTTGCATGAAGGGCGTTGAAAGAGGGCTGTGATGCCTGACATCCCAAAACCCTGCATTGAAACGTCGCCATGTGTAAACGACATCCAGAACCCTGAATCCAAGGACAACCCATGCCAGCCCCCATCATCCATTTCAAAACCCCTGAAAAATACTGGGACGACGCCCGCATCGGCGATGAATGCGTCAGCCCCACCTACACCATCACCGCTGAACGCATTGACGCCTACGCCGAACTCACGGGGGATTTCACCCCGGTGCATGTGGATGAGGCCTACGCCCGCGCATCGCACTTTGGCTGCCGCGTGGCGCATGGGTTGATGGGGCAATCGGTGGCCGATGGCCTCAAAACCCAAAGCGAATACCGCTTTTTGCCCGGTATGTCGCTGGGTTGGACGTGGGATTTTTTGTTGCCCATCAAAATAGGCGACGTGTTGCGGGTGAAATTCAAGGTGGGCAGCCTGCGCGAGAGCAAAAGCAAACCCGGCTGGGGCATCGTGGTGTTGCCGTCTGAATTGCTCAACCAACATGACCAGGTGGTTCAAAAAGGCGAACACCGGCTGATGATTCCCAAGCGACCTAAAACCTGAAAATAGGTTATTTTGAAAAATTATTAATTAAAAATAGCATTTTTTTGTTATAAATAATATAGCTTATTGTGCAATTACAAATTCAACAATATTACTAAATATTCAAACTAAAAATTATGATAGAGAAAAAACAAGATCTTCCGCTCAAAGGCATCCGTGTGATTGACTACAGCCACTTCCTCGCCGGACCCCACCTGTCGCGCTGCCTGAGCGCCATGGGCGCGGAGGTGATCAAGGTCGAGCGGCCCACTGAAGGTGACGCAGGCCGCAGCACCCCCACCCTCATGAACGGCGTGAGTGGCTATTTTTTGCAGCAGAACATGGGCAAAAAGGGCCTGTGCATCAA
>JANOVW010000287.1:0-3024 GCA_031417575.1 Rhodoferax sp.
CGCTGACCTGCCGTATGCGCGGGTGAACCGCCTGCAAGCGCGGCAAAAGCTGCGCAAGCCGAAACTCGCCCAACGCACGAGCCCCCTCGAACGCTAGGACGGCATGGGCATGAGCATGCATAGGAAGAGGCAGAGGGGAACTTGTGTGCTGTGTCAAAACGGGGCCTGAAAATGGGCGATGTAAAACGGGGTACCGCTTCGGAAAAAGGCTGGCGGGCAGCGCTCAACCCCAGAGGGTTGGCCTACGGGTGAATTTTACCGGGCCGTCTGGGATAATCCTGGAATGACGATCACGTATAAAGACCAAGCAGGCATTCAAGGCATGCGTATAGCGGGCCGGCTGGCTTCTGAGGTGCTGGATTTCCTCACCCCCCACGTGCAGGTTGGCGTTACCACCAACGCGCTCGACAAGCTGGCGCATGACTACATCACCCAGGTGCAAGGGGCCATCCCGGCGCCGTTGAACTACGTGGGTGGCGGTACGGTGCCCTACCCCAAATCCATTTGCACCTCTGTCAATCACCAGGTGTGCCATGGCATACCGAATGACAAAGCCCTCAAAAAAGGCGATTCGGTCAATATCGATGTGACCGTCATCAAAAACGGCTGGCACGGCGACACCAGCCGCATGTTTATCGTGGGCGACAGTTCCATTGCTGCCAAACGGCTGTGCAGTGTGACCTACGAGGCCATGTGGCACGGTATCAAAATGGTGAAACCCGGCGCCCGTTTGGGTGATGTGGGCTGGGCCATCCAGAAATTCACCGAAAACCTGGGTTTTAGCGTGGTGCGCGAGTTTTGCGGGCACGGCATTGGCCAAATCTTTCACGAAGAACCTCAGGTTTTGCATTACGGCAAACCCGGCACGCTGGAAGTGCTTCGGGAAGGCATGACCTTCACCATCGAACCCATGATCAACGCGGGCCGCAAAGAAATCAAGGAAGGCCCCGAAAAAGACGGCTGGACGATTGTCACCAAAGACCATTCACTTTCTGCGCAATGGGAACACACGGTACTGGTCACCGCCACGGGTTACGAAGTGCTGACGCTGTCAGCGGGCAGCCCACCGCCGCCCGCGTTCATCGTTTAGGCGTTGAACGGGCACCCGCTTCGCATGCCATCACCCCAAAATTTGCGCGAACAATATCGGCTCGACAAAGCCGCTGTGGCAGATGCGTTGTTGGCATCAGGTGCGTCCAGCCGGGGTATTCGCCAGGCCTTGCGCAAATTTGCTGCGCTGGCCGATGACTGCCTGACAACCTTATGGCAACAAGCCGCCCTGCCCCCCGAGCTGTGCCTGGTGGCCGTGGGTGGTTTTGGCCGGGGCGAATTGTTCCCCTACTCGGATGTCGATGTTTTGCTCTTGTTGCCCGATGGCAAAGATGTGGATGCCGACCTGCCCCTCAAAGCCGCCATTGAGTCGTTTATCGGCAGTTGCTGGGATGCCGGGCTCGAAATCGGCTCCAGCGTGCGAACGTTGGCCGAATGCCTGGCCGAATCAGCCAAAGACGTCACCGTGCAAACCTCGCTGCTTGAAGCACGCCACGTGGCCGGCAGCGAAGCACTGTTCGGGCTGTTCCAGCGCCACTACGCGCAGTGCATGGACGCCAACGCCTTCTTTGTGGCCAAGACGCTGGAGATGGGACAGCGGCACAACAAATTTGAAAACACCCCCTATTCGCTGGAACCCAATTGCAAAGAATCACCCGGCGGCCTGCGTGATCTGCAGGTGGTTTTGTGGGTGGCGCGCGCGGCAGGTTTGGGCCACAGCTGGGATGAACTGGCCAAAAATGGTTTGGCCACGGCCTTTGAGGTGCGGCAAATCAAACGCAATGAATCGCTGCTGTGGCTGATTCGCGCGCGTTTGCACCTGCTGGCCAAACGGCGTGAAGATCGCCTGGTGTTTGATTTGCAAACCGCCGTGGCCACCTCGTATGGCTACCGTTCCGAATCGCCCGACGGCAAACGTTTGCCGGTGCGCGCCAGCGAAGCCCTGATGCGCCGTTATTACTGGGCGGCCAAGGCCGTCACCCAGCTCAACCAGATTTTGCTGATGAACATTGAGGAACGCCTCAATCCGCAGACCTATGCGCCGCGCCGCATCAACGACCGTTTTTTCGAAAAAGCCGGCATGATCGAAGTGGCCAGCGATGATTTGTACCAAACCCATCCGCACGCCATTCTTGAAACCTTTTTGGTCTACCAAACCACGCTGGGTGTGAAGGGCCTATCGGCCCGAACACTGCGGGCCTTGTACAACGCCCGCGCCGTGATGGACGGCAAATTTCGCAATGACCCTGTCAACCGCGAAACCTTTGGCAAGATTTTGCGCCAGCATGATGGCATCACCCACGCCATGCGGCTGATGAACCAGACATCCGTGCTGGGGCGCTATTTGTGGGTGTTTCGCCGCATTGTGGGCCAGATGCAGCACGACTTGTTTCATGTTTACACGGTCGACCAGCACATCCTGATGGTGCTGCGCAATGTGCGGCGCTTCTTCTTGCCCGAACACGCGCACGAATACCCGTTTTGCTCGCAACTGGCCGCAGGTTGGGACAAGCCCTTTGTGTTGTACACCGCCGCCCTCTTCCACGACATCGCCAAAGGCCGCGGCGGCGATCACTCAGTATTGGGCACCGCTGACGCGCGGCGCTTTTGCCGCCAGCACGGTTTTGATGCCGAAGACATACAGTTGGTCGAGTTCTTGGTGCGCGAACACCTGAGCATGAGCCACATCGCCCAAAAATCGGATTTGAGCGACCCCGATGTCATCTTGGCTTTTGCCAAACGCGTCGGCAGCGAGCGTTACCTTACCGCGCTTTACCTGCTGACCGTGGCCGACATCCGCGGCACCAGCCCCAAAGTGTGGAACGCCTGGAAGGGCAAGCTGCTCGAAGACTTGTACCGCTACACCCTGCGCGCCATGGGTGGGCGCGCGCCCGATGCCGCCGCCGAAGTCGAAGCCCGCAAACGCGAAGCGCTGACCCTGATCGCCCTGGCCGCCCTGCCCTTTGATGCCCA
>JANOVW010000288.1:0-2279 GCA_031417575.1 Rhodoferax sp.
ACCGGGGCAGCACCTCAAAATGGACGTGCTGGGCCTCAAACTCAAGTTGGCCGGTGATGCGGTGCTGGACAGCGACAGCCTTATGCCGCAAATTTCGGTGGGCCTGGAACACAAAACCGTGGCGCCTGGCTCGCTCGGTTCAGTGCTTAACTTTCTGGGTACCAAAACCAGTGGCACTGATTTGTATGTGAACGCCACCAAGCTCTTTTTGGCGCAAAGCCTGCTCGTCAACACCACGCTGCGGTACACCAACGCCAACCAAAACGGCCTGCTGGGTTTTGGCTCGGGCGCGCCGGGTAAAGACACCTATAGCCTGGTGCCTGAAGTGTCGGTGGCTTATTTGCTCAACAAAAACTGGGCGATCGGGGCCGAATACCGCGTGAAACCCAACAACCTGGAGGCACTGGGCCGAGCGGCGGGGCTGGGTGATGCGCTCTCCGAAGACGACTGGAAAGACATCTTCATCGCATGGGCACCCAACAAAAACCTGTCAGTCACCTTGGCCTATGTCGATTTGGGCCGCATCGTGCCGGGCATCACCGGTGGGCGCAAACAAACCGGCTTCTACTTGTCGGCGCAATTGGCTTTTTAAGGCGGTTTGGCCCGCCTGTATTCATCGCATTATTTTGTAGACATTTGGAACCATCATGAAAAAATTCCCCTTTCTGCGGTTGACTTTGACCCTGGCTGTTTGTGGCTTTTTGGCCGCCCAGGCCTGGGCGCAAGCGCCCGCTGCCAGCCCCGCGGATAGCCTTTACAAATCACTCGGCGAAAAACCCGGGCTGGTTCGGTTGATGGACGATTTTGTGCCGCGCCTTTTTAATGATCCGCGCATCGGCGTTCACTTCAAAAAGACCAGCGCCAAAAACCTCAAGGAGCAACTGGTCGACCAAATCTGCATGGCCTCGGGCGGGCCGTGTGTTTACAAAGGCGGCGACATGAAATCGGCGCATGCCGACATGGACATCACCAAGGGCGATTTCAACGCGCTGGTAGAAGCCCTGCAATTGGCCATGGACGCGCAAGGCATCGCCTTTGCGGCACAAAACCAGTT
Source organism: Rhodoferax sp. (assembly GCA_031417575.1). Classification (GTDB taxonomy): domain Bacteria; phylum Pseudomonadota; class Gammaproteobacteria; order Burkholderiales; family Burkholderiaceae_C; genus JANYCG01. Next base: position 1,055 of record JANOVW010000288.1, read on the forward strand.
GCTGGCCCGCCTCGCGCCCATGCACCGCGATGTCATCACCGTGAAGTAAGCAAACCATGACGAACCAACCCTCGCGGCTCAGCCGCTTCTTCACAACCGCTGGCGTGTTGGTCAGTGCGTTTATTGCCTTCAGTGCCCTGAACGCCCAAGCCGCCTCACTCCAGGTCACTGTGCTGGACAAAGAAGGCAAACCGCTGCCAGACGCGGTGGTGGTGGTCACGCCGGTAGCCCGAGCTGCGGCCAAAGCACCACCGCCGATGCAAGCCACCATCAACCAGGAAAAAATGCAATTCGTACCCGCCGTCACCGTGGTGGGGCTGGGTGCGCGGGTGCGGTTTGTCAACAACGACGCGTGGGATCACCATGTGCGCCTGTCGCCGCCCGGCTTAAATGCAACCGGCACACCCGGCGCTGGTGATGGCGTGGCCTTGCGCCTCGAAGGCAAATCAGACGGCAAACCCGCCAAATTTGCCGACGTGCTGGTTGACAAACCCGGAGCCCTGGGCGCCAACGTGTTGGGTTGCTTCATCCACGGATCGATGAGCGGGCATGTGTATGTGGCCGAATCACCGTGGACGGTGAAAACCGGCCCCGATGGCACCGTGTCCCTGGACGACCTGCCCGACGGTGCCGCCACAGTGCAGGTGTGGCATGCCTTGTTGACGGTGGCTCCCAAACTGCAAGCCACCACCCTGGGCGCTGCGCCTGGCAAACTCAGCACCCAACTGGATGTGTTGCCGCGTCGGCGGCGCAGCTAGGCCGTTGCGCAACAAACACCTTGCTGCAAACCCCGGCAGATTCGGCTAAAGTGGTATGGTTTTCGCATTTTGCACCTCAAAAACCCGCCCACTTTGAAGGAACTTCTCCATGCTGGATCGTCTTCTCAAACCCGTCAGCCGCCGTGCGGCAGCCACCGTGGCCAGCTTGCTCATTGGCGGCCTGGCTCTGATGGCCAGTGCGGCCCACGCCGCCGCGCCCATGGTCAAAAAATCCGGCCCTGGCTACTACCGCATGATGCTGGGTGATTACGAAATCACCGCGCTGTCAGACGGCACGGTTACCTTGCCCGTCAACAAAATCCTGCAAAAAATCACCGAAGCGCAGGTGGACCGCGCCTTGGCCGCGCAATCGTTGGTGAGCCCGCTCGAGACCTCCGTCAACGGCTTTTTGATCAATACCGGCGCCAAGCTGATCCTGATCGATACCGGTGCCGCCAAGCTGTTTG
>JANOVW010000289.1:0-5857 GCA_031417575.1 Rhodoferax sp.
TCCCAGTCGAAGCTGCCGCCGTCGACCACCACGCCGCCAATCACCGTGCCGTGGCCCGACAGGAACTTGGTGGCCGAGTGATAGACCAGGTCCGCGCCCAGGTCCAGCGGCCGCATCAGGTAAGGGGAGGTCAGCGTCGAATCGACAAGTAACGGCAAACCGGCCGCATGCGCGATGGCACTGACAACCGGGATGTCCAGCACGTCCAGCCCCGGGTTGCCCACCGTTTCGCCGAACAGCAGCCGGGTTTCCGGCCGGATGGCCGCGCGCCAGCCGTCGATGTCGCCCGGCTTGACGAAGGTGGTGGCTATGCCGAAACGCCGCAGCGTGTAGTGCAACAGGTTCTGCGAACCGCCGTACAGGGCGGTGCTGGCCACGATGTGCGAGCCGGCGTCCATCAGCGTGGCGATGGCCAGGTGCAGGGCAGCCTGGCCACTGGCGGTGGCGATGGACCCTATGCCGCCTTCCAGCGCGGCCACCCTTTGTTCCAGCACGGCATTGGTGGGATTGCTGATGCGCGAATAGACGTGGCCGGCGCGTTCCAGGTTGAACAGCGACTGCGCGTGGTCGCTGGATTCAAAGACGAACGAGGTGGTCAGGTGGATCGGCACCGTGCTCAAAGGGTTTCATCAACCAAGGCGAGGTGAGGGTGGAATCCACCAGCAGCGGTACATTGGCCTCGTGGGCAATGGCCGAGACGGTGGGGATGTCCAACACGTCCAGCCCCGGGTTGCCCACGGTTTCACCAAAAAACAGCTTGGTGTTGGGTCGTACGGCGGCACGCCAACCGTCAATATCACCGGGTTTGACAAAAGTGGTTTCGATACCGAAGCGCCGCATCGTGTAATGCAGCAGGTTTTGCGATCCGCCATACAACGCGGTGGAGGCCACGATGTGGGAGCCCGCGCCCATCAACGTGGCCACGCTCAGGTGCAAGGCGGCCTGGCCACTGGCCACGCTGATCGCACCAATGCCCCCTTCAAGTGCAGCCACCCTTTGTTCCAATACGGCATTGGTGGGGTTGCTGATGCGCGAATAGACATGGCCGGCCCGTTCCAGGTTGAATAACGACTGCGCGTGGTCGCTGGATTCAAAGACGAACGAGGTGGTGAGGTGGATAGGCACCGCGCGTGCGCCCGTGGCCGGGTCGGGCGAAGCGCCGGCGTGCAGGGCGAGGGTGTCGAAACCGGGATCAGAATAACCTGCCATAAATTCTCCAAAAAAGGGGCTTGACCCGTGCTTGGCTTCAGGATTGAATGTGTAGGGCGCTACCAGAAATTCAATTCTGGGGATGCAGTGCGAGGCGCAAACCGCAGACATGCATCAGTATGTCGAGGATTTGCAACGATGCAATGCGCCCCACAATTGGATGTATGGTAGCGCCCTGTATATTGTGGGACTCATTCTCCTAGGAGCACAGCATGAAAGTCAGTGACATCCTCCGCCTCAAAGGCAGCACGCTTTACACCACCACGCCCGAAACTTCATTGTCTGAGGCTGTCAAGATCATGGCCGAGCGTGACATTGGTTCGCTGGTGGTGATGTCCAACGGTTTGGTGGTGGGAATGCTCACCTTCCGCGAGGTGATTCAAAGCATTGTTAAAAACAATGGCAGTGTGGGCGAAACCACGGTTTACCGCGCGATGGACAATGGCCCGCTGACTTGTACCCTGGAAACCGAGCTTGACGAGGTGCGCCGCATGATGCTGGACCGCCATGCGCGCTATATGCCGGTCATCGACAAACGCATGTTGATGGGTGTGATCAGCTTTTACGACGTGGCCAAAACTGTGGTCGACAGCCAAAATTTCGAGAACAAAATGCTCAAGGCCTATATTCGTGATTGGCCAGCTGGTGATGCCAGTGACGACGCCTGATCACGCACGGTCATACCATTGAGCCGAACTAATGGGCATGGGGGATGGCATCGGGGATAATCGGGTTTATGAGCGGCAACACTTTCGGAACACTTTTTGCAGTCACCAATTTTGGTGAATCCCACGGCCCGGCGATTGGCTGTGTGATAGACGGTTGCCCACCCGGCATGGCCCTGAGCGAAGCAGATATCCAGCCCGATTTGGACCGTCGCCGCCCTGGCACCAGCCGGCATGTCACGCAACGCAATGAGCCCGATGCAGTCGAAATTCTCAGTGGTGTGTATCTAGGCAAAACCACGGGTACGCCGATTTGCCTGTTGATCAAAAACACCGATCAACGCAGCAAGGATTACGGCAATATCCTGGAAACCTTTCGGCCTGGCCATGCCGACTACACCTATCTGCATAAATACGGCCTGCGCGACCCGCGGGGCGGTGGCCGTGCGTCAGCCCGCATGACGGCGCCCATGGTGGCAGCCGGTGCGGTGGCCAAGAAATGGTTGTTCGAAAAATATGGCACGCAGTTCAAAGGCTGCATGACCCAGATTGGTGAACTGCCGGTGGGCTTTGAAGATTGGGCGCATGTGCCCAACAACCCGTTTTTTGCCCCGATAGCCGACGTGCAGGCACTGGAAGACCACATGGATGCGCTACGCAAGGCGGGTGACTCCTGTGGTGCGCGCATCCGGGTTTGTGCCACACGGGTACCTGTGGGCCTGGGCGAGCCTCTGTTTGACAAGCTCGACGCCGATATTGCCTGGGCGATGATGGGTGTTAATGCTGTGAAGGGTGTTGAAATTGGCGCGGGTTTTGGCAGTGTGTCCCAGCGCGGTACCACACACGGCGACTCCATTGCACCATCGGGTTTTAAAACCAATAACGCCGGTGGCGTGTTGGGTGGTATCAGTACCGGGCAAGACCTGGAGGTGAGCGTCGCCATCAAACCCACCAGTTCCATCATCACGCCACGCGAGTCAATCGACGTGGCGGGCAACCCGGTGCAGGTGGTAACCAAGGGCCGCCATGACCCGTGTGTCGGCATTCGCGCCACGCCCATTCTGGAAGCCATGCTGGCCCTGGTGGTGATGGAGCATGCGCTGCGCCAGCGGGCCCAGTGTGGGGATGTCGTTGTAACCACCCCGAACGTCGAAGCCTGATTTCAGTTTCTGGGCGTTTGTGAAGTCATCCATGGTGCCGTTTTCGGCACTCTCAGCCAGTTACTTTGCCCATATCGGGTTTTTCAATCCGTATTTGCCGTTGTGGTTGCAGGAGAACGGACTCACGCTGTTCAGCATCAGTCTGCTGATCTCCGTGCAATCAGCGACCCGGCTGGCAGCACCCTATGGCTGGGGCTGGCTGAGTGACCACACCGGCGAGCGCGTCAAATTGTTGCGGTTTGCTGCCACCAGTGCGTTGCTGCTGTCGTTTGGCTTGTGGTTCAACCCGTGGTTGCCTGCCAGTTCGGCGGGGGTGACGTGGGTGGCCCTGGTGCTGTTTGTGATGTTTTTGCAGACCAGCGCCATGATGCCGATGAATGAGGCTGCCATGGCACATTTGGTGACACGCGGCGGTGTATTTGATGGGCGCTTGTATGGCCGCGTGCGGCTTTGGGGCTCACTCGGGTTCCTGATCACCGTGTTTGCTGCCGGTGCATGGTTCGAAGGTTTTGGCATGGCCCATTTGCCGCACTGGAACACGGCAATGCTGTTGGCCGTTACCCTGAGTACCTGGGCCATGCCTGACCACAAAGAGCCGGTGCCTGCCCATCAGGAAAAACTGCCCATCTGGCCGGTGTTGCGGCAAACCCAGGTGCAATGGTTTTTTGCTTCCTTGTTTTTTCATGTGTTGGCCCACATGAGCATCTACGCCTTTTTGTCGCTGTACCTGGATTCCTTGGGCTACAGCAAAACCATGATTGGCGTGTTGTGGGCGGTGGGCGTGATGGTCGAAATCGTCTGGTTTTACACGCAAGGCCGCTGGTTGCCCCAATTCTCGCTGACGGCATGGCTGGTGCTGTGTGGCCTGACCATGGTATTGCGCATGGGGATGACGGCGGGCTTGGCTGGCTTTTTACCTGTGTTGCTATTGGCCCAGGCGCTGCACGCGGTGACGTTTGCAGCGCATCACTCAACCTGCATTGCGCTGCTTTCGCATCATTTCCCGGGGCGTTTGCGTGGGCGTGGGCAAGCGCTGTTCACCGTGATTGCCTATGGCTTTCCGGGGGTTTTGGGGGGTTTGTTGGGTGGAGTGTTGAGCGGTGCACTGGGTTTGGCGTCTGTGTTTTGGGCCTGCATGGGCAGTGCTGGAGTGGCCAGTACGTGCGCCTGGCGCGTCTGGTGGTTGCAAAGAAATGAAAATTCCTGCTGATATTTATTTTACAAATTTGTCAATAAATATTATGCAAATTTGTTCCTTGAAATAAAGCACAACAAGATATACTATTTATAGTAATAATGATTTTTATTTGTTCAAATATTTACTATATTCACAAATAAACAGGAATTTTTAAATCAAAACCAGTGCTTTCAAACAAGCCGAAATGGGCTTGATTCAGTCTAAACCGGCGTTGCGCGTTTGTCTTGCGTTTGGGTGTCAAAGTCGCTGGCTTCATGCCGCTCATGCAATTGGCTGGCGGGTTCACCCCAGGTGCGGTTCACCATGCGGCCGCGTTTGACGGCCGGGCGCTGCGCGATCTCATCGGTCCAGCGCTGAACGTTTTTGTAATCCTGCACCTGCAAAAACTCGCCGGCCTGGTACAACAAGCCTTTGGCCAGCGCACCGTACCAAGCCCAGACTGCCATGTCGGCAATGGTGTAGTCGTCGCCTGCCAGATAAGCGCTTTGCGCCAGCCGCTGGTCCAGTACGTCAAGCTGACGTTTGGTTTCCATGGCAAAGCGGTCGATCGCGTATTCAATTTTGCTGGGTGCATACGCGTAGAAGTGGCCGAAGCCGCCGCCCAGGTAGGGCGCACTTCCCATTTGCCAAAACAACCACGACAGGCACTCGGCGCGTTTGCTGGGCTCCGCAGGCAAAAAGGCGTTGAACTTCTCGGCCAAATACATCAGGATGGCACCGGATTCAAACACCCGAACCGGGATGGGCCCACTGCGATCCAGCAGTGCCGGTATTTTTGAATTGGGGTTCACCTCGACAAAACCAGAGCCGAACTGATCACCTGTGTTGATACGGATCAGCCAGGCGTCATACTCGGCACTGCTGTGACCCAATGCCAGCAGTTCTTCCAGCATCACCGTGACCTTCACCCCGTTGGGCGTCGCCAAAGAATACAGCTGCATCGGATGCCGCCCCACCGGCAGCACTTTCTCGTGGGTGGCTCCGGCGATGGGACGGTTGATATTGGCAAACTGCCCACCGTTTTCCTTGTTCCAGGTCCAGATTTTGGGCGGGGCATAAGGTGCAGGGGGTGGAGTATGGGTTGACGTCTCAGGTGGTTTTTCGTTCATGGCTCGGGGTCTTTCACAGATTCTCAATGGTCAGGCTCTGGCCAGGCACTTTACCGCGCCACCAAATAAGCGGCCAGCCTACGGGCATCAGCCAGTTGGTCGATGGCGTTGAGCGCGCCCATGAGCTGTTCGCTCTTTGCGGCGGCCAGGGGTACCGGTGCATAAGCCATGCAATCATGGTATCGCGCCAGGTGCTGTGCATCATTCAGGGCAGCACCCGGAAAGCCAGGCGCGATGTCCAACTGACGCTGATGCGTCTGGCCGTCTCGCGTGGTCACGGTCAGGTTGACCGCTGTATGGCCGCGCGGGTCCATGGCCGGGTCTGCCACCACTCGGACGCGGGCGGCGAGCTCACACACGCCAGCATCGCGCACCCGTGCGGGCGTGAAATGCTGCAATTGGGACGACTGGCGCATCAATGCATTGGCCACACACCAGGCGGCGCTGAATTGGGCGTCCACCCGTGGGTTGGCGCCGATTTGAAATACATGGCCCACCAGCCGATGGGCATAGGGC